>CAIJYR010000089.1 GCA_903824965.1 uncultured Thiotrichales bacterium | reverse complement strand
GCAGATACAATATGTTACTATAATCATCTCGTCCATTTTACTTCCCCATCGGCAACCAATAGATTGATTACTATAAGGCTACATTAATCCATTACCTCTTGGAAGGATTCTGATGGTGGTCATAGGTGGCAACTTGGGTTGCGTAAGACTCCTGTTCCAGGTCGCCCCCCCCTGCGACGAGCACTTTCCCATTTGGGAGGAGGGTCGCGGTGTGGGCACTTCGTGGCACGCTCATTGATCCTGTGGTAGTCCAGATACCCGTCGCAGGATCGTATAACTCTGCTGCGTCAGTGTTTAGTTGTGCGATGAGAATGTAGGGCTCGCCGACCATCACGATTCGCATCGATATGACACAAGAAAACCGTCCGTACCCCCCTGCGACGAGTAGCTTGCCGTTGGGGAGGAGGGTCGCGGTGTGGGCAATGCGTGGCACGCTCATTGATCCTGTGGTATTCCAGATACCTGTCGCAGGGTCATAGGTTTCTGCGCTGTTCTGCAAAGTACCGTTGCTATCGTGGCCACCCGCAACGAGTACCTTGCCGTTCGGCAGGAGAGTCGCTGTAAAGGAAAAACGCCCCTGATGCATAGAGCCTGTCGTTGACCAGCTCCCTGCGCTGGGGTCATAGATCTCTGCGGTAGCGCCACCTACCGTATCACCCCCTGCGACGAGCACCTTGCCGTTGGGAAGGAGGGTCGCGGTATGCTTGGAACGCCCCTGATTCATGGATCCTGTGGTTGACCAGGTACCAGCGGTGGGGTCATAGATCTCTGTGGTAGCGCCACCTACCGTATCACCCCCCGCAACGAGCACCTTACCGTTGGGAAGGAGGGTCGCTGTGTCATTTGTGCGCACTGCAGACAGGATGCCTGTGAAGGTCCATACGTTGGTCTCAGCGCGAACGTTGTCGCCCATGGCAAACAGTACTACGGCCGCCAGCAAGGGGAGAAAGACGCGAACAAGGGTTTGTAAGGGAACCATGACACGGTACCTCGTCAGAGCAAAGCGAAGGAACGAACAGGCCAGCCTACTTGCAGACAGACTTTCATACAGAATCTGCACCACAGGCACAATCCGAGTACGACCTCAACCTGTATAATACGCCACCGTTTTATGGGTAGCCAGCGCCAATCTGTCGCATTTTACGACAGTATTTCTTTGAGGGGCGATGCCAACACCGTTTCCTAGTGTTGCCTACACCCCTACACCATTTGGGGCCAAATTATGTCTATCGACCTGGATAACCACCGCGAGCTGTTGGGTGATCTCTCCTCTGAGACGCAGAACCTGTTGCGTGCCGCCTGGGTGGAGGCAGGAAGGGTGTTCTCGCCCCAGGGTCTGGACAATTACCTACGGGGTGCCGTTGCGATCCGTAGCCTGGGAAAGGGCGATGCAACGGTCACAGCCTGGATCGAACATGCGCCCCAGGTGGCCAAGGAGGTAGGAGAAGCAGTGATTCCCGACTTGGCGACGGCGGCGCTTGGCCTTGCCTCTAAGACATCGGGGGCGGTGATTGAACTCGTGCTGACGACCGCCCCCAAAGCCGCCAATCGCTTGGGGGATGCGGAGCTGTTCCGTAAGTACCTACAGTTTCTCAATATATTGCTTTCCCAAGCCCCCCGTGCTGTGCGACCGTTGTTGGAGCATTTGGATACCCTTTTTGCACAACTCACCCTTGGCGGACTGCGTCGCTGGGCCATGTGGGGAGCGCACGCGCATCGTACCAATTACACAGAACAAGTAAAGTATTTTAGCCTAGAAACCAAAGAATCCCAGGCCATTCTCCAAAAAGAGCGCAAGGGTACGCTGTTCGTGGATGTGCAACGCCGGATCAACATGTACCTGCGTGCCTTGTGGGGACGGGACTTTTTCATGCGTCCCACTTCGGGCGATTATGAAACCAGAGAGGGCATGCAACCCTATCTTCAAGACTATTTGATCTACCTACCCGATGCCTACGATGACGTTGTGTCCTCCAGCGGTCGAATCTCTGGCGTTGAACTCTACCGTGCGGCCGCTGCCCACGCCGCTGCCCATGTCGTGGAAACGCGGATCCCTGTCTCTGCGGAGGGTTTGACACTCCCACAAATGGCGGCGATTGCCGTGATCGAAGACGCTCGGATCGAAACGCTTGCCATCCAACGCTTTCCTGGTCTGCGTTTGCTCTGGGCGCCCTTCCATACGGCAACGCCAGACTTGTCGGGCAGCGTGGGGGGATGCCTCAACCGTTTGGCACGTGCACTCTTGGATCCTGCCTATCAGGACGAGGATCCCTGGATCGCACAAGGGCGAGCGTGGTTCGATCAAGCTGTGGCGGAGGGTCGGTTGGGAACGCCTAAAGTTTCTTGGGATCTGGGCGTCATGTTGGCGCATACACTCCAAGAACGGAGGCTCCCTTTTCATCCTCGGAGCGACCGACAAAGCGCCCTCTACCGAGATGACAATCGCTATTTTTGGGCCTTTGCGGGGTTTGATGTTGAACAAGCGGCCCGTGCGGGCCGTGAAACAGTGCAGCAGGTACGTAAATACGTCAGCGCCCTCGAAATGGCCAACGAAGTCGATTGTGAACTGGCCGGGGATGATGCCCAGGAGATCTGGGTTCTGGCAACGCCTTTTTTTCTGGATCAAGAAGGCTGTACCATCAACGAATTGGAAGGAAAAGAGCCAGTTTCCGCACCGTACCATTATGCAGAATGGGATTATCAGATCCAACTTGAACGACCCGCCTGGGTCACAGTGCTGGAAAAACGCCCGAAAGCAGGAGATTTGCAGCGCATTGAAGCCATCGCAGATCGTTATCAACGCGAAATCCGGCGTATGAAGTTCCTGCTCGATGCCATGCAGCCGCATGGAGTGCAACGTATTCGCAAATTAGAGGAGGGGGATGAAATCGATATCAATGCGGCCATTCTTGGCATGACCGACATTCGCCAGGGTCGTCAACCGGATCCGCGTATCATGATGCGATCGGTGCGCAAAACCCGTGATTTTGCGATTCTGGTGCTTTTGGATCTCTCCGAGTCCACCAATGATCCGGTGCATGGACAGGATCTCTCCGTGTTGGATCTGACGTGTCAATCCTGCGTCTTGTTGGCCGATGCCATCGATCGGGTGGGCGATCCGTTTGCCATCCATGGTTTTTGCTCTAACGGACGCCATGACGTTGTGTATTATCGTTTTAAAGATTTCGATGAGCCTTGGGAGGATCGAGCCAAGACGAGGCTTTCTGGCATGACGGGGCAGCTTTCGACCCGCATGGGGGCAGCGATCCGCCATGCTGGGCATACTCTTGCGTTACAGAAGGCTGCCAAAAAGTTGCTGCTCGTGATCACCGATGGTGAACCAGCTGATGTGGATGTACGCGATCCGCAGTATTTGCGCCTCGATGCCAAGAAAGCCGTAGAAGAAGTCGCAAAGCAAGGGGTCTCGACCTATTGCATGAGCCTCGATCCCCGTGCTGATCCTTATGTTGGCCGCATCTTTGGGCAAACGAAATACACGGTAGTGGATCGTGTGGAAAGATTGCCCGAAAAACTTCCCCTCTTGTACGCAGGACTGACTGCATGACTTTAGGCATAGCCCATCCCATTAACACACAAGTCGATAACGATTCTGGTATACCGATTTATCCCGTTAAGAGATATGGCATTCTCAGAATTGGCCTACTTTTCGATCGCGTGTCGGAAGTCATAAAATCGTTTTTGCACAAATAGTTATGATATACAAGGTGCGTGTAGCCTATCGATCGTGTACACTTGCTGGAGCGGCACGCACTCACCTTGATGCCTGTAGTCCCCCCTCTTGTTTTGTAGGAGTTCTTGCCATGGCCCACAAAAAACTGAGTCGCACCCACCGAGAAACGAACCGATCGCTATTTCGGCGAAAGGTTTTGGTCGCAGCTATGGCGGCTTGTTTCAGCGTCGAGGTTTGGGCCAATCCAACCGGTCTCCAAGTCCTCAGTGGCCAAGCGGGCATCGCGAACAAAGGCAACGTCCTGACCGTCACCAACTCGGCCAATGCTGTCCTCAATTGGGGTGGATTTTCCATCGCCCCCAACGAAGTGACGCGCTTCGTGCAGCCCAATGCGGCAAGCGCGGTGCTCAATCGAGTCACAGGCTCCGATCCCTCGTCCATCTTGGGAACGCTCCAGTCCAATGGCCGAGTTTTCCTCATCAATCCAAACGGTATCATGTTTGGGGCGGGTGCGCAGGTCAATGTAGCGGGGTTGGTCGCTTCTACGTTGAACATCACCAACGCCGATTTTTTGGCAGGACAACTCCATTTCAGTGCAGGCTCCACGGCAGGCACGGTGCAGAACCAAGGGGCACTGACGGCGTCCGGCGGGGGGTCAATTTACCTCATTGGGACGTCAGTTGAAAACAGTGGTCTTGTCCAAGCGCCCGGGGGGGCTCTCTATCTTGCGGCAGGACATGAGGTACGGCTGGTCGATGCTGCAGATCCCAGCCTACAGGTGGTCGTCAGTGCGCCAACCGATCAAGCGGTCAATCTTGGAAAGATCGCAGGGGGAAGTGCTGGCATCTATGGTGCGTTGGTGCATTCTTCTGGCAAGGTCTCGGCAGATTCGGCCGTAGTCGGGCCTGGGGGACAGGTCTATCTACGGGCTAGCCACACTGTGACCCTCGATGCAGGTTCCTCCACCACGGCCAACGGTATAAACGGCGGAACGGTTGCGATCCACGGCGGTGATGGCGATACCCTCGTGTCGGGCGAGGTGGCTGCCGGTGGAACGAATGGCGTCGGTGGACAAATAGCCATTACCGGAAATCGGGTAGGCGTGATGGACGCAGCGACGGTGGACGCTTCGGGTACCCAAGGAGGAGGCAGCGTGCAAGTGGGGGTTGGTAGCACAGGAGTGCCGAATGCCCAAGCGACCTACTTGGGGCCAAAGGCTTCCCTCCGCGCCGATGCGACTGTCTCCGGGAAGGGAGGCAAGGTAGTGGTCTGGTCTACTGGCACCACACAGGTGCAAGGATCAATCTCTGCACGCGGTGTGCACAAGGGTGGTCAGGTAGAGACCTCTGGCCGCACCCTCTCGGTCGCGAACGCCCCCGATACCTCCGCAAGCGCAGGGCAAGGCGGACAGTGGCTCCTAGATCCCGAAAACATCACGATCTCTGCAAACGCTGACCAAGCCATCACCCCACAAACGCCTTTCCAACCTACCACGACCACTGCCTCTCAGATCAGTGTCAACACGTTGGTCAGCGCACTCGGGAGCGGTAGCGCGGTCGTCGTCGACACCACGGGAAGTGGGACGGGCGTTGGGAATATTTTCCTCAATGCCGCGATTCAGCTCCCAAACGCCGCCACAGCATTGACTCTCAAGGCCACGCAAAGCATTTTCCTGAATGCGGATATCCAAGGCACGCCTAGCCAGTCCTTTACCCTGAACCTGATCCCTGCACAGGCAGGCGGTAGCGGCGTGGTTGCCTTAAACGCCAACCTGAACCTTGGCACCCAAAGCAGTGTCACGGTGGGTGGCTCAGGCCAACTGAATGTCAGCGCAGGTGCCAATCCGATTACGATCGCTACAGGTGGAGGGGTGAGCGCAAATACGATCATGCTCTCTAGCGGTACGCTGACCGCCAACAGCACTCTGACGACCTCCTTTTTGACGATCGCGCCAGGTACCACCGTTGGGGGCAGTGGTCAGATCGTGGTCACCAACCGTTTCGCCAATAACGGTGGGGCCATTAACCGATCGGGTGCCATGACCATCACACAAGGCAGCGGCGATCTGTCTTTTGATGCAGCCAACGTCGGTGCACTGACCCTCACCGCGAGCACTGGCAATCTGTTCTTAGGATCTGTTCATGCGGGCGCAAATCCCGTCAACCTCACCGCCAGCAATGGCAGCATCACCCAAACGAATGCGCTCATCACCAGCGGTCAATTGGATGCCAATGCAGCGAACAATCTTGTCCTGAACAACGCAAACAATCAGTTGGGTCTCTTGGGGACGCTGAAATCCACATCCGGTGGCCTATCGCTCTACAGCACTACTGCACTTACCTCCGCTACGGGGAGCAGTATCACCGTAGGGGGGAACATCCTCTTGGACAATGGCGAGCCAAACGTAGGCATTGTGATCAGTGCCCCTGGTTTGAACCTCGGCAATCTCAGTGCCAGCAAAGGAGCGGTGTTGCTGAATGCAGGGGTGGCAGCGTTGACGACGGGCAGTATCACAAGCGGTGGAGGACTCAGTACAGGAGAGTTCTGGCAGGGCGTGGGGGCTGGCGAACTCAATGGCGTGGGGGTGGGCATTGGACTCAAGGGCGCAGGTATCGAGGTGCAGAGCCTGACCGCCAATGGCAATGGGGCTATGGTTGCCGATGCTGGCACAGGAAGATTCTTCGCCCATGGTAGCGTGACTGCGACCGGTACTGCGGCAACTTTCTCCGACCCCGTCGGAGGAGGGATGAGCGGTATTGCCATTGGTATACTCGCCGATGCGGGCATTACCTTGAACGGCGGAAACGCGGGTAGTGGGCTGATTTTCTTGGATGCAGATGCTCTAAACAAAGGCACCACGGGTGTCCTCACCCTTAATGGCGTTTTGAGCACCCAAAGCAGCAGTCATATCCTTGATTCTTCGGGCAAGCAGTTCGGTACAGCCGCAATTACCATTCATGCGGCCAATGTTGTGCTGAATTCCAATGCCTCTTTGGGGGTGGCCGACGGGGGCGACATTGACCTGCTGCCTTCGATTGGGTTGTCGGTGGGTTTGGGGAATGTAACAGGTCAGTCTTTTACCCTGAACAATACCGCACTCACGCAGATTGGAATTACGCCCACGCAAAGCACACAAAGTCATGAGGGTTCACGACTTTGGATCGGTGATTCCAGCACAACAGGCTCCATCGTGGCCAATGGTGCCGTTTTTGGCGATGCCTCAGGCAATCTGATCCGCGTACAACTCGGAGGTTCTAGTATTAATTCTCAGGGCAGTGGTTTTGGCATTCAGGCCTACCACCTGGGATTGTCCAGTTCGAGCAGTATTGGTGCAGCTTCTGCGAGCACACAGGGTCTCTTGGTCAATGTCCACTCTTTGGGGGCATCCGCGACCAACAGCATTACGATTACCGACAATGATCAAGATACGTCTTTGTCCAATCCCATCACCAGTGATCTGCAACTGCGTAATCTTGTAAGTCAGACAGGGAAGGACATTTACCTGGAGACAATATGTACTCGCAACCTTGTACTGGCGCAGAATTATCCGAACCAGAAATTTGCTTCCAATGGTGGGAATATCACTTTTATAGTAGACAACGGTTCTTTCACGGAGAATACTGGTACGGTTCTGAATACAACCAATATGGGCAGTGGCACCTCTGGTGCGGTAATGCTAGGGGCCAATACGATGACCTTGGATGGCATTGCCAATATCGGCCGTTTGAGTATTTATAACGCTGTTGCGACCGTTGCCGCAACCGATTCACTCACGATGACGGGTCTCTTGCTCCACAACAGCACCCTGTCGTTGACGGGTCTAGGTACCACCATTACAAGTGCTGGATCGATCTCGCTGCAAGCCGGATCGACCCTCAACATCGGCACCGCCAGCAACAGCAGCGCCACGTTGGACTTATCGGGCAGCCTCACCTCTGTCGCTAGTGCTGGCGCGAACCACATCGTGAACTATGGCACCCTCACCAAGGAAGGCACAGGTACCGCTACGTTGGGAACGTATACAGATGGCAACAATTACGCAGACTTTTCTAACCAAACGACGGGACAGGTCTCCGTCAGCGCAGGTGAATTGCAATTGCCCTTGATGCATTCAGGGACGAGTCAGGGCGGATTGTCCGTCATGGGCGGCGCTACTCTGACATTGCCAAGCACCTTCGACAACCAAGGCTTGATCTCTGGCATCGGTACCCTCAACCTGGGATCATCCGGCAGCCTCACCAATGACGGCACCCTACAGGCGGGTAATCTAGAAACCGTCGGAACACTCAACATCACGGGTAGCCTTGTCCAACATGCAGGCGGAACCATCAATGTTGGACTCGGAAATGCCAGCAATGGCATCTATGGTAAATTGTCTGTCTCTGGCAGCGTTTCCTTGGGGGGTACGCTCAAAGTATACGGTGTTGCGCCCTACACGCTAGCCTATAACGATGCTTTTCCGAATGTGATCTCGCAGGGTGGCGGCATCTCCGGCAGTTTTGGCACGGTGAGTGTACCTGCTGGCATGGGTGGCCAGGCTGCAGTGATGCCTTCGATCGGCTACAGCACGGGTAATCTAAACCTCTCGCTCACGTCGGCGGTCGCGTGTGCAGCTGACAATTGCTGGATAGGCGGCAATGGACAGAGAGGCAGCGGTGATTGGGGTACTGCAGCCAATTGGTATTATGGTCAGGTGCCCGGCACGAATGACCGAGTGCTGGTGGGGCCGACGGATTCCTCGACCGTGACCCTATCAAGCAGTGCCACCGTCAAAGACCTCTGGGTAACAGGAAACTTGAGCGTTGGCAGTAACGGCAGTGTAACGGTAGGTACTCTGCTCGGCATCACTGGGGGCACCAGTGTTTTTGACGGTACCGTACAGTCAGCTTCTCTCACGTTGAATGGAGGCACCCTGGCGGGTGCTGGAACCCTGACCATCAACAGTCGTTTCAGCAATACAGGGGGTACGATCAACCGTACGGGTGCCTTGTCGATTACCGAAGCGACAGGCGATCTCTCCTTCGCTGCCGCCCAGGTAGGTGCGCTGACCCTCCAGGCCAATAACGGCAATATCACCCTCGGTGCCACGACCTCAAGCAGCGCGATCAATGCCACGGCCACGAGTGGATCCGCGACCCTCAATGACGCGGTCAATACGGGAGGGAGCAATCTGGCGGTGACAGCCAGTACGGGTATCACCCTGACAGGCAATGCCCAGGTTCAGGCGGGAGCAGGAAATGCGACCCTCACGGTCACGGGCAGTGGTTCGTTGCTTTCTACGGCAACGGGATCCACCGTGACGGCGTCTGGGGGCATCACCTACCAAGCCGATACAATGTCTCTCAGCGGTACCGTGAATGCAACGGGCGCAACCGTTCGTCTGCGGCCCAACGCCAACGACCGCGACATCAACATCGAATCGACTGTGACAAGCGACGTCTTGAGTCTCGCACCTACCGAATTACACACGATCACGGCAGGCACGCTGCAAATCGGTCGTTCCACGAGCACGGGTACGCTCTCTCTGAATACGCCCATTGCAACCACCGATCTGAATGCCGATCTGGCGCTCGTGTCTGGGACGGTCATGGTCAACGCCGATGTCGGAACTCCCAGCACACCCTTTGCGCATTCATTGACTTTAGTGGCAGGCAGTGCGATTACCATTCAGAGCACCAATGGCATCGTGGTCAGTGCATTGACCCTGAATCCAGGGATGTCCGCATCTGGTCCTGCTACAGCGGGTGCAGAGGGTACCGCCTTGGTGCTGGCCGATATAACAGCGGGTAGCCTCACCGTGGGAGGAGACGGGAACCTGTCTATTGGCAGTGGGACTACCCAGATCAACAACGGATTGACCCTTAATGGGGGTGGTCTCTTCAATTTGTTGAGTGGGACGCTCAATCTCAATGCGGCCTACACACAGCCTGTTGGATCGACCACCTGGGAAATAGACGGCGGTACGCTGAACCTAGCAGCCGGATTGACCTTGAACGGTATACTCAACTGGAACGGGGGCACCCTCACAGGGGTCGGTCCGATCACCACCCATGGCACGACCAATATTGGGAATGGCGATCCTTCTTATAACAACGGCGGTGTTCATCTTCAGAGTGCAACCTGGAACAATACAGGCACAGTCAATCTGATGAATTGGACGCTCAATTTAGATGGTAGCGGTGCCGTTTTCAACAACCAATCGGCGGGTACCCTAGCCGTAGGCAATGGGGCGACCACCGGCACCCAAGGGATTATCAGTTATCACAACACCACCAATGGAGCCTTCAACAATCTGGGCACAGTTGCGCTCAATCGGGGCACGTTGTCTATCGGCGTGGACGGTGCCGATACAGGGAGTTATACCGTTGCCCCCGGCAGTACCTTGACGCTCAAGGGTGGAACGCGCACGTTTAACCAGGGAATTGCGGTGCTCGGTACGGGTACCTTCCAAGTGTCAGGAGGTACGCTGAACCTGAGTGGCGCGGCCTATACCCAACCCAAGGGTGGCCCCACCTGGGAAATCGATTCCCATGGAACACTGAATGATGCAGCAGGTCTTACCCTCAATGGCCTCCTCAACTGGTACGGTGGAACCCTGACAGGCACGGGTGCCTTTAACAATGCAGGGACGGTCATGCTGGTCAACGACCCAGCGAGCACGACCAGCACCAACACGATGTCCCTCGGCATGGGTGGGACAGATACAGGCAATTACGCCCTTGCTTCTCGTGGTGTTCTGGTTGTGACGGGTTGTACCCGCACGTTCAACCAGGGACTTTTGATGGGCGGTGCAGGCACGTTCCAAGTATCAAATGGGACGCTGAACCTGAATACACCGTATACCGAACCCTATGGTCTCACCTGGAAGGTGAATGCCGGCACGACCCTGAACAACACCGCAGGTCTCACACTCAACGGCCTTTTCCAATGGAATGGCGGCAATCTGACGGGAACAGGCGCCTTCAACAATGCAGGCACGGTTACGATCAACAGTGGCACACTGTCCCTCGGCGGGGATGGCATGGACACGGGCAGTTATACCCTTGCTTCTGGTAGCATCCTCAACAGCAAGGGCGGGACACGCACTTTTAACCAGGGACTGTCGATGAGTGGCACGGGCACCTTCCAAGTGTCCGGATCGACGCTGAATCTCAATATTGCCTATGTTCAGGCAGCGGGTGGGCCGACCTGGGAGATGATGGATGGTGGTGCTACCCTCAATAGTACGGCTGACTTGACACTGAACGGGACGTTCAACTGGAACGCTGGCACCCTCCAAGGTTCCGGCACCCTGATTACCAAGGGTACGGTAAATGTGGGCAGCAATTACAGTTATGCCTATCCCTACGGGGTTGCCTACCTCCAGGACAAAACCTGGAACAACACAGGCACTGTGAATATCACTACAGGGACAATCCGGTTGAATGGCAACGGAGTCTTCAACAACCAATCGGGTGCTCAGATCAACGTTCGTAATGCTTCTACCATTGCCTCTCCTGGTTCCTCCTCTGGGAATGGTACCTTCAACAACGCAGGAACCGTCACTCTCAACGATACGGGTACCCTCACCCTCGGAGTGGGCGGCACGGATGCGGGCAGTTATGTCCTTGGATCTCAGGCAACCTTGGTGAACAACAATGGTACCCGCACCTTCAACCAGGGGGTATCGATGAGTGGCGCTGGCGCGTTCCAACTGACAGGCGGAACGCTGACACTGGCAGCGCCCTACACCCAAGCCCTAGGCTCGCCCTCGTGGGAGGTGGACAACGGTGCGACTTTGAACAACAACGCTGGTTTGACCATCGGCGGCATCCTT
>CAIJYR010000088.1 GCA_903824965.1 uncultured Thiotrichales bacterium | reverse complement strand
GCAGATACAATATGTTACTATAATCATCTCGTCCATTTTACTTCCCCATCGGCAACCAATAGATTGATTACTATAAGGCTACATTAATCCATTACCTCTTGGAAGGATTCTGATGGTGGTCATAGGTGGCAACTTGGGTTTCATACGGAGCAGACTGCAGGCACCGCCAAAGGGATCAATTTGCTGAACGGTCTCAACCTACAGTTTGGGAACAATGTGCCCGGTGGTGCCACCATGCCAGGCTACAGCTACACCAAGACCATGGTCAATGGGGCTACGAATACACAACCAGAGGGCACAACTTCCACAATTACGCGATTGATTACTGTCCCAGCCATTAACTATACACTCAATATTGTCAATTCTCAGGTATCACGCGACGAGATATTGGCGCGACCAACGTTGATTGCGCTCGCTGGGCAGGCATCACAGTTTTTTTCCGGAACAGAGCTTAATGCAGCTGCTGTTTCATCGGGATCAGTAGGTGGTGAATCGATCAGGATTGAGAAGCAAATTGGAGTGACCTTATCGGTTCTTCCGACTTTTCTAGAAGACGGACGCTTACGAATGGCGGTATCGGCGGAGCGTACCTTCATTGAACCGCCGAGTGGAGATGTATCTTTTAGCCTCAAGCTCGCAACCAGCAAGAATAAGATCGATGCAAATGTCATTATGCGTTTTGGTGAGACACTGATTTTGGGAGGTCTTTCAGAGAAAGAGGGTCAGAGAACCAGAAACGCTACGCCTGTGTTGGCAGATATTCCTTTTCTTCAATATTTATTTTCGCGCGTAGAAACGACTGATTACCAAAAATCGGTCTTGATATTGATTACACCACGACCAGCCCAATACGTATATCAGCCTGATCAGGCACGCAAAGAATACGAAAAGACGTTATCGGAAGATGAGCGTCCCTTGTCTGCCCTTCGATCTCGTTATGCGGATTGGTTCAAACCATACCCGAATTGTGCATCCGTGTTTCATCACTTGCAAGAGAGTGGCATCTACCGAGAATTCCGTACCGGCGATGTCGATCTTGAGACATGGTCAAATGTGCGTACCTTGCATGATCGCCTACTGCAAATTAAAGATTTCTTGTATTACTGAGAATGTCTCTATGACCAGCGTCATCCATTGTCTAACCAGGGATCTGAATAAAAATTATGCGACGATGTTCGCTATCCTGGCAGTCTGTCTGTGCTCTTGTGCGAGTGAAACACGACCATCCGAATTATACCGTGACAGGGTCATCTCCCACACATCCTGCCAGATGTGTGATTTACGGTACGCTGATCTGTCAAAGCTTGATTTAACTGGAGGCGATTACTCTGGTTCGTATTTATTCGGTGCTAATCTATCGTGGTCAGTTCTAGATTCTGTTAATCTAAGTGATACTACCTTGGACTTCACGCGCATGGAATGGTCTTCCTTAGAAGGATCAAATCTTAGAAATGCCTATCTTGAAGACGCGAGTATGTTCCGATCGGTACTCCGTCATACCAATATGCAAATGGCCAATCTGTCTCGTGCCAATTTGTCTAACAGTGATTTACGTCATGCAGATCTCTCAACTGCCGTGCTGGAAAATGCCGAACTCTCTGCCTCCGATCTCAGCAACGCCAATCTACGCAATGCCAACCTGCGTGGCACAAAACTGATCGGTGTTACGATGGGCAGTACAGATTTACAAAATGCAGTGATGACTCATGCGATCTTGCGAGATTCTAGTCTTGAGGGATCTATTTTTATCGGAACTATACTAGAAGGTGCATCGTTCAACGCTGCCACAATCAGCCATACGAATTTCCGCAGCGCCGATCTGCGCATGGCCGATTTTCGTGGTGCCACACTTGATGTTGTTAACTTACAGGGGGCCGACCTACGTCAGGCCAACTTCAGTGGTGCGCGAATGACGAATGTGATCCTACGCGATGCCAATCTATGTGGTACGATTATGTCAGACGGCAGTATTGGCGTTTGCCAAAAACCAGAGGACTCGCTACAAACACCCAATGCTACTATACCCGCAAATCCGATTCCTAACCCGCCTTCAACGCTTCCGATAAAGCCAGGTCTTTATCGTGACGATCAGAAGGGTACTGATTCTATAATGCGTAATGGAACAGTGCTATGAACCAATTCGTTCGTTCTTTGACAATGCTGCTGTTATTCTCAATCACGTTTCATGGTTTCGCACAGGAGACTTGCGTATCGCCCGATCGCAAAAAGTTGGTTGCACTTCCGATTAATCTCTATGGCAGAACCGAATGGGGAGTGCCGACAGGTATCGTTGCTGAGACGCTTGATGAAGTCTTGAATCGTATGGGTTGCGAACATCATTTCATTAATATGCGTTCCAGAGATGCTATTCGATTTCTTAAGGATGGGAAACTTGGCGTTGTCGCGGCTCTATACCGTACGACAGAAGCACTAGATGTAGGCTTGATCACTGACCCAATCATTATCGAATACAATATTGTTATCATAAGAAAGGGAGAGAAAGTTCCATTCAATAAAATATCCGATCTGAATGGCAAGGTGATAGGCATTCGTGCCAGCAATCCGTATCGACTGCCAGAAAAGTGCAGAAAGGCGGACAAGATCACGCTGCAACGATTCGAATCAAAAGGCGACATTCTACGCTCTCTCATCTTAGGACAGGTAGATGCTGCGATTATTTCTAGTTTGTCTGATATTTATGATTTTCGTGCAGAAGGCATTATGGATCAGATTGATATTTTAGAACGAGCTGTGGGTATTGCTCCTATATCTACTGTACTATCGAAGCAAATGTTCTCTCAAGAAGACATTGCAAGTTTCAATCACCATCTGGCCGCCCTACAACAAGATTCAGCATGGGGGCATATTTTGGATCAGAACGGCTTTACGGACTTACTCCATCCCTGGCCATTGCTGGAAGAATAATAGGATTCAAAGCGATTACAGCCACCCCAAGCATCCCTGCAAGGGTGGCGTTTCGATTCCCTCTGCTTAGAGAACATTCACCCATGAATAACCACCACTAATGTTCCAGCCATATTCGACATGTGTAGGCACCTCAGTCGGCACCAAGGGGAATGTGAAAATCAGGGAGATTCCAGGCACTGCATTTGCGGCGTTGGGTAATGTTGTTGGAACGCTCCATGAAAAATCTACCTCTCCACCCACATCCAGTGCTGCCCCACCCCCAAAACCTACCGAAGGACCACCCTGTTGATTGACAGGTTGTGGTGCCCACCACAGACCGATCTGTCCTGATCCTGCATCAAGATCCGGCGAAATGGATCCACCAACCGATCGAATAAAACCGAAGGTGTAGTTACCATTTGTCTGCACAGTGCTCATGGCGAGTCCGTAGCTTTCGTTCACACCCACACCTGCGGCAGCACCAATACCATAAGAAATACCCCATGAAGAATTGGTAATGCCACTAAGAACGATTTGGCCTTGTTGATTTGCAACAAATCCAATCTTTTGGCCAAGCAGAATCATATCATTCACATCATCGGAACCTAGTGCTTTCGTAGCGATTGCCGCAATGACGCGATGGAGTGCAGCCATCCCCGCAACATCATTCTGGAGAGCAGCCATTCTAGTGCGCAAGGCCATGATCGCTTGTGAATTTCTGCTGGTAAAACTGCGTGCGCTGGCTCTGAAGAGTTGATCCAACGCATCGTTTATCAGCGTATTTACCATATTGACCGATTGTTGATAACCACTCTTTACTGTTGCTGTCGCATTTTGATACGCATTGAGTGTATCGTTCTGATAATCACGCAGCTCATTTTTCTCAAAGGGCACAGCGTCTTCTTTGAGTGCCTCGGCAGCAGCAGCTGCAGCCTTCTCTGCAGCTTGCCTTGCCTTACAGGGTGCGTCATACCATTTACAATGTGCACTCGCGTCCGTCAGCATCACAAAAGAAAGCGCCAACACAGTAGCGAATTTGCTAATCTTGAAAGATCTTTTGATCATTTTCAGCCCTCACTGTTGTGTTCAGGGTTGTTCGTTATTGGTTGCGTCGGTGTACGTGCTTTCTGGCTATTGGTGGCACATCACTTTCCTGTATAGTGATAAAATGATGGAATATGTCCGCAAGGTTTGGCGCTAATTTGACAATCCGATCCATTTGGGCTTCCATAGCAGGGCCTTCGCTCCCAAGATGAGCCCAGTAGTCTAGGGCCTGTTTCATCTCAGGAGTACCTTTGTTTGCTGCCAGCGCAGGCCCTAGTTGACTCAGTGCAACCTCAATTTGATTATGCTGGTACGCCATTTTTTGTAAATCGCTTTTCAACTTCATGGCGAGCACCGTGGCATCTGATGATGTCTTCACACCTTGCATGGCCAAAAAGAAACCATGAACTTCATCAACGTAAGGTTTTACCGTTGCCATAGTAAACGGCACAGGAGGTACAGCATGTGCGTGAGTATCAGAAAAGGTTGGTGTAGCCATCAGCATTGCGACTGTACCAGCAACAATCGACACATGCAGCGACCTTTTTGAATATTTCATAATGCACCTTTTTCGTTGTATATGCTTTGGATTGGTACTGCCATTTCTCTCGTACCTTGCGATATCGAGTGTGGCGTGATACAACCAGCTGCCTACCTCCATGTAACTAATCAAGACTCAAACTTGCCCTGGCTTTACAACCAGTGGAATCGTCAAGACAAAAGTTAGCGTACCTGCGCGTTTCATCGGTCTTTTTGCTGCTCAATGTATTCCCTCAATGATGGAAACAATAGAGCATATCACTGTACGATGCAAGGATGTAAAAGAACATTCTCGTTTTCCCCCAAACAGCGGAACCAATTGTATTATCTCGGTTTCTCGCTGATGGAATTCAAAAATCACTTCTATTCGTCGAGAACATCGCCCTGACCCGATCGAGATCAGCCTCTGTATCTACACCTGGCCCAGGGGTGGTGATCGCCTCTTCTACATAAATGCGCCACCCGTGGTAGATCGCACGCAATTGTTCCAACGATTCCAGCCTTTCCCAGGGAGAAGGAGCAAGGGTATGGTAGGCGCGAATAAAATCGGCTCGGTACGCATACAGACCAATATGGCGGTAGTATGATCCGCTGGACAGTTCTCTGTCTTCTCCACGCAGCGGGAAACCATCTCGATCCCACGGAATGGGAGCGCGGCTAAAATACGTAGCATACCCCTTTGCGTCCCGCACCACTTTGACCACATGGGGATCGAACAGATCGGCCGTGTTGTGGATAGGGGTGCAAAGAGTCGCAAGGGCGGCAGTCGTATGCTGGTGCATGGCCGTTGCCACCTGACGAACCAGAGAAACCGGCATCAGCGGTTCGTCCCCTTGGAGGTTGACGACCACGCTAGTATCAGGCAACTGTAAACAATCCACCACTTCAGCCAGACGCTCTGTGCCAGAACGGTGGTGGGGGCTGGTCATCAGCACTTCGGCCCCAAAGTCCGTAGCCACACGCAAAATCCGATCATCATCGGTTGCCACCACAGTACGCGCAGCACCACTCGCCAAAGCACAATCGTACACATGACGTATCATGGGTTCGCCGTGGATGAGCCTCAGGGGTTTTCCAGGCAGACGGGTGGATGCGTAACGGGCTGGGATGATGACAATAAAATCGACCTCACACCTCATCAGTATCGCCCAATTTGCGTGCTTCGTCTTCGAGCATGACCGGAATGCCGTCTCGGATGGGGTAGGCCAAGCGATCCGCTTTGCAAATCAATTCTTGCACGTCACGATGATACCGCAATGGCCCCTTACAAACGGGGCAAACGAGAAGGTCAAGCAGACGTTTATCCATAGGGGCAGTCTCGTGGTGGGGGAGGCAAGTGTGCGAGGAGGGCCGCTCCAAAGGCAGGCGAAAAAACCGCGCTTACCGGAACGTACCAGTGTCCTGGCCTCGAAAAAGGAAAGCACTTGACGGCATCTTTTTCCGTCATGAGCACAGGCAAAGGATCACCAAAGTCCAAATCTTCGGGACAAAAAGGGTGGTGATCAGGAAAAGGGTGTTCGAGGATGCACAACCCAGCGGCCCGCAGCAACGAAAAAAAGCGCAGAGGATGACCAATGCCCGCCACAGCATGTACCAGGGTCTCACGAAAGCTTGCGAGCGAACGGGGAGGGGTGTTCTCGGCAAGAGCAACGGCATCCAAGGGCGTGAGCGTCAAGGCATGTTCACCAGGGAGGGAAGAGCCATAGGCGATTCGCAGGGGCACCTCTGCCAACCGCTGAAGGGGTTCCCGAAAAGGCCCAGCGGGGAGACAACGCTCATTCGTTCCTCGGGTACGATCGAGAAGGACAATCTCAAGATCGCGTTCTAGTGCGTAATGTTGCAATCCATCGTCTGCGATCAGACAATTGCAACCGTGTTGGGTGTATAACCACGCACCCGCCCTTCCGCGCCATCGACACACCGCTACAGGTACCCCCGAACGACGTGCCAGCAACAACGGCTCATCACCGACCTCAGTAGGAGAATCACTTGGGTCTACGGTGCGCGGCCGATCGTCCACGCGCCCACCGTATCCACGGCTGACAACCCCCGGTCGCCAACCGTGGCTCACAAGGAACTGCGCTATCCAGAGGACAGTGGGCGTTTTGCCCGTGCCCCCAACGGTCAGATTGCCAACGACGATCACAGGCACTGGTAACCGTAACGACGCAAACCACCCCCGCACATACCCCCAACGCCGAATTCGGACGACCACGCAGAAGAGGGCACCAAACGGACGAAGGATCCACCCCATCGGATGATCTTCGTACCAGACGGATTGGATCCATCGTTCTGCCCAGGGCATCCGAGGTCGTTGCATAGTACCCGATTTGTTCACATTCGTTTGCTACGGTCTACTGCTTGCCATACTTTATCCCCGTAGCGATCTCTCCGGCGAGTTGGGTGACTGCCATCGCGTACAGGGGACTGTGGTTATAGCGGGTAATGGCATAAAAATTCTGGAAACCGATCCAGTATTCGGGGGCCGTAGGCCCGTCTAAGCGCAACAGCGTGGCCGCCGGATTGCCCACAATGGGTTCTGCGGGTTCCAATCCATGCGATCGTAAACGACTCAGGGGCATATCCGGTGCCTGATCGGTGCTCCCCAACAGCACGCCAGGATCAACGGTTGGCATAAATGCCGCCTGTACTGCCACGGGTCCTCGCGGCTGCCAACCATGTTGGTGTAGATAATTGGCAACACTGCCAATTGCATCCCAGGGATCATTCCAAATATCGCGATGACCATCCTCATTGAGGTCAACGGCAAAATCTCGAAAACTGGTCGGCATAAATTGTGGCAGACCCATCGCCCCTGCATAAGAACCTTTGGGCAACAGGGGATTGATGCCTTCACTGCGTGTGAGAACCAGATAGGCTTCTAATTGTTCACGGAAAAAGGCAGATCTCTTTGGAAATTGAAAAGCGAGCGTCGTCAATGCATCGATCACGCGGTAGCTGCCTGTTTTTGCACCATAGCGTGTCTCCACACCCAGGATGGCGACGATCACCGAAGGATCCACACCGTAGCGTTTTTCTGCAAGGGACAAAGCGTCCTGGTATTCATGCCAGAAGGCAATGCCCCCTGCGATTCTTGTGGGAGTCACAAATATCGTACGGTACTCGAACCAGGGCTTGGCTTCTGCGGGCCTTGTGATGGTGTCGATGATTTCTGGACGCAGCACCACTTGATCGAAGGTCGCTCGTAGATCAGAAACCGCAAAGCCGTCGCGTGTTGCAACTGCGCTGATAAACTCGTTGACTTGGGGCAGTGCAGTCGCCATCTCAGCGCCTCCCGTAAGAGGCCACCCCAGCACGACCACGACCAACAACGAAGAGATCCGACAAAAGCGAAGCAACATAGTGCGTGCAACCTTTAGGTGTTTATTGGGTGTTTTGGGTGTCTATTGGGTGCCTATGGCCTCTCCTAAGAAGGCGAGACGAAGCGTCAACGATAGTCCTGTGTTTCCTGGACGGCAGCCAGCACGCGTGTAAGCCGCGACTCCAACACGGTGCGAAGTGCTACGGGTATCGGGCCAGCGACATGGTAGGCGCGGAGCAGTTCTATCAACTGGTTGTGGCGTTGTTCAGGGTTCACAGCCTCCTGTGCCTGACCAAGACCCGCCGCGAGACGGTTTACCTGGTGCGACAGTCGCACCCGTGCCGATTCTGGCGGAGAGTCTATTCCTGCAAAAATTTCTAGGCGAATGAGCACCATCTCTAACGCATCCATCGCCTGCGTGTCCAGCATCGTACCCATCGCGGGGGGTTGCAAGGCACGATCAAAACGTGCCGTGATGCGCGGATCGGTGCAGGGTTCCAGGGCGTTCCAACGACCACAGAGCGCCTCAACCACCGCCGGATCACGAGCATCCGACCCTACGAGTGTCTCTAATTCTGTACACAGATGCCCACGCACTTCCCATTGTTCCACGTCTTTCCAGCGTGCACGACGGCGGAAAGTGGCAAGCGCATCCTGGTACACCGCAAGTGCTTTCCGAAATCGGTTCTCTAGGGCTGCCATTTCTTCCCGTGGTGCGACAGCAGCAGTTGCCCACTGTTGTTCTAGGGTAGCAACCTCGTGCGGGTGGGTGTCTTCGATGCGTTGCGCAAGGTTTTCGAGCTGTTCGCACAAGGCTTCACGGGCTGCACGACCTGTGTTGCGTTCCGCTTCTTGTGCCAGCACTTCAGCGTGACGACGATCAAAAACATCATTGGCGGCTGCTCGCAACCGCCGCCATAGCGACTGCTCTTGGCGACGCGGTGCGTGCCCCAAGGCTTTCCATTCGATTTGGATCTGTTTGATCTCGTTAGCAGCAACCCTCAGATCAAACAGTTTCTGTGCCGCTTCTGCACGCGCTACAAGATTTTCTTTTTCCTTGAGGGTATTTCGGTGCGCCTGTCGTACCTCCCGCTGCAGTGGCTCCAGCGCCGCTGTAAAACGCTCTTGCAAGCGAACCAGCGTGCGCCGATCCATGGGGCCTGCATTCCGCCACGCCTCGCGCATTTCTTGTAGAAAACTATCAGCGACTTGCGCATTTCGCCCACTGCGATCGTTTCCATCGGCACCCGCCGTAAATGCCTCCACGCGGGCGATCAGTGCTTCGCGTTCTTTGGCCGCTTCTTCCCGTCGACGCGCTTGCTCTGCAAAGTGGAGTCTGCAGGGTTCAAATGCCTTTGCGCAAGCAGCGTTAAAGCGTTCCGCCTGGTTAGAGGCATCGCGTTCCAACGGCCCCAAACGGTTCCATACGTCACGAATCTCCCGAATCTGGGCCGCCAAAGACTCTGGTTCTGCTGGTTCAGTCGCTAGGGCTTCGACCTCTGCGCAGAGTCGATCCCGCTCGCGGACGTTGCCCCAGCGCTGCCACTCGATCAATTTATGAACCTCGGTAGCAGCAATTTCAACACGGATTCGTAACGCCACCGTCCGTGGCTCAACAGGCACATCCCCAAGGGCTGTTTTGGCTGCGCTAAGGGCGGGGATCGCCGTTTTCAACGAACCTTGTTCTAAGGCTTGTTCCAATTCGATAACCGACGTCTCGGCACTGGCATACGCCTGACCACGACGATCCTGTTCCAGGCGACCCTGATCCCGCAATCGTTGCATCGCCGTCTGGAAGCGTTGCATCAGATCATGCTCTTCTGGATCGTCGTTTGTGTTCGCACCGAGGGCCTGCCACTCCTTGGGCCACTCTTTGAGGGTGCGCTCTTCTACGATCCGTTGTTCGTTCAAAGCCTGTTCAGCGCGGGCACATTGACTACGACGTGTGGCCTGTTGTTCGGCGCGGTGGAGCAAGTTCCCCAAACGGTGCTCGATCACGGAACAAGCACCCTCGAAACGTACACGGAGGGCGGATCCCTCCGGATCGGGCAAAACACCACTTTGCACCCATCCAGTTTCTGCCGTGCGCAGGAGTGTACGGGCGAGGCTCGCATCCTCGTGGCTCAGTTCGCCACGGCTGGCAAGGTCAGTCGCAAGGTCTTCGACCATGCGGCAGATCGAATGCTTTTTGTCGCGCACCAAAGCCAGTTCTTCTTCGATGTGTGCCTGTTCGCGTCGGCGCACCTCTTCTGCGGCAAGCCCCTGGCGAACCATCGCCACCGCCGCCGCAAAGCGTTCCGAAACGTCAGGGTCTGCTTCGCCTTCAGCCGCTCCCCAACGACTTTCCAACCGCTCCAGCGGTGCGGCTGCATCACGCCAATGGCCTCGACGTCCGAGGGCTTCCACGTCTGCACACAATTTTTCACGCACCACACGCAGTCGACGAGGGCGTTCTTCTGCCTCGATCAGCCCATTCAGGCGATCTTGGAGAAGACGATGAACCCCCTTGTCACGGTTTCGGGAAAGCTTGCTCACCCGTTCGAGCAGGGTTCGATCCTGTAAACGTGTGGCAGCGGCAAGCCGTATCCGTGCATCGGGATCTGCGACCGCAGATGCAGCGAGCACTTCATCGTCGGTGATTCGCTCCAAGACGGCAAGACGCACGGCCGACTCTATGCCATGGCGAAGAACATGGGCCAGCAGAACCGGAGTGTCGGCCTGCTTGATCCATGTGATTCGTTCCTGGAGGGAGGGACCTCCTGGGATGGGAGCGGCGAGTACCTCACACAAACGCGAGACGGCACGTTCCCGAACCGTTGGCTGGGCATCAGTTCGGGTGACAAGGTCAAGGATGGTGAGATCGGTGTGGTAACCGATGGCCAGGATCCGCAAAGCTGGGTCGGGATCCCGGCGCACCATCTCGGTTAGCACGGTGGGGTCGCCCGCCAACTCTTCCAGTGCTTGGCGTCGAACCTGGGGATTGCTGTGCTGCCAGCGTGGTTTAAAGAAATTCTTGAGGATCATGGGGGGATGCTTATGGGCGCGAGTGAATGATTATAGCGCCCGATCCCCCTTTTTGGCCCACACTGGCGACGGAAAGTTCACATGATCTTTACTGTAGCTTGGCCAACTCTTTGGTCGCAATGGCAGGCGGTATGGGTACGAAGCCTTCTTTCAGCACAACCTCTTGACCGCTCTTGGAGATGACCATCTTGAGGAATTCCCGCTCAAGGGGGGGGACGGGTTGGTTGGGGCTTTTGTTGATGTAAATGTACAGGAAACGCGACAACGGATAGGTGCCGTTGATGGCGTTCTCCGGAGTGGCTGCCACGGGGACATCCCCATCCTTGCGGGCAATCGGTAAGGCTTTCACGCTAGAAGTGACATAGCCAATCCCAGAATACCCGATGGCATTGACGGACGCAGTTACGCCCTGCACCACAGAAGCCGATCCAGGTTGCTCGTTCACGCTGTTCTTAAAGTCACCTGAACACAACGCATGTTCTTTGAAGTACCCATAGGTACCAGAAACCGAGTTGCGTCCGAACATCTGAACGTCACGAGTGACCCAAGGGCCTGTAAGACCGAGCTGACCCCAGTGAGTAACATCCTCAGGAGCACCGCACTTGCGGGTGGCTGAGAAGGTTGCATCGACCTGCGGGATCGTCATGCTCTTCAGCGGATTGTCTTTGTTGACGAAGACAGCGAGCGCATCAATCGCGACACGAATGGGCGTTGGCTTATAACCATACTTTTTCTCGAAGGCTTCGAGTTCCTTGTCTTTCATGGCGCGACTCATCGGCCCAAAATTGGAGGTGCCTTCGGTCAGGGCAGGGGGGGCCGTAGAGGAGCCAGCGGCTTGGATCTGAATGTTCACGTTGGGATAATTGTGTTTGTACGCCTCGGCCCACATGGTCATAAGGTTTGCGAGGGTGTCCGATCCTACGCTGGAAATGTTGCCCGATACACCGGACGCAACTATATAAGTGGGCAGTGCGGCATCCACACCCACAGCGATCGCGGATCCTGACATCGCTAGGGTGCATCCGGCCATACAGCACAGGGATTTGACGTTCATCATTATGGGTTGTCTCGATTGTCTCGAAAAAGGGGCATTCACGGGGCGACCAGTTGGTTCCCCAACCGCGCAGCCTGCGAGATAGAATGATGTCCGTGGATGAAGGCTGTGTGACAAACACATGACAGTAGGATGACCGTTTTCTCTGAACGGGTATGCCTCACGGGGTCGGAAAATGGTAGAAATGGCTATTTAAATAATTGACAACGCTCATGACCTCTTCGTTGCTCCAGTGGACATCGGACGGCATTTCGCAGCGTTTCACCTGTTGGTGCAGGATGCTGAGGCTGGTCACATGGAGGTGGGATCGGGTGTACACCTCGGTGCCATGGCACGACAAACACTGTTGTTGGTGTAGTTTCTCGCCTAGGTTGTCATCGGCGGCGAGGCTTTTAGGAATACAAAAAATGGTGGACAATACAGCCGCTATGATCAGATATCTGGACATGTTTCGCTCGTCTTGAGTGCTTGGATGGCACACATTTTACCATATTTACTATGCCATAGGCAGTCATCATCCCCATTTCAATGGAGAGAACGTTTTATGTTCGCAGTGCACCATCTTTCTCTGGGACGCCAGATTTCCCTGATTACCTTATCGTTATCTCTCGTGATCTTTGGATCGCTGATTGCCTTTGTTTCGGTGGAAACCAACCGCATTGCCATTGCACAGACAGAGACACTTTTACACGAGCATGTCCGTGGTGTTGTGGATTTTCTAGAATCAGATTATCGCATCAACCTGCGTAGCGTGCAGGAAAAATTACATCTCTTTCAATCGACGCTGCCAGGAAAACTGGTTGTGACCCACGACACCATGACTGTGGGTGAAAAAACGGGTGTGCGGGTTATGAAGTCAGCGGATGTGATCATGAATGGAGATATCGATGTACTCAGAGGCTTCAAAGAAAAAACGGCGGGTGCCGAAGCAGCGTTTATGGTACGTCAGAGCAATGATTTTGTACGAGTTGCTACGTTGCTTGTAGATAAGGATGGGAAATCGATGGTAGGTGTTCCTCTTACACCCTCCGAAGAAGTGAATACATTACTCGCTGGAAAGACTTTCACGGGTGTGAATATTCGCAAGGGTCAGTATTATTTCAGTCTCTATGAGCCGATTAAGGACGAGGATGGACAGGTTGCGGGGGCTGTCAGTGTACGGATTCCCTTGCTGGGCGAGGGTGCAACGTCTCTGAGCAATAATTTAGCAAACGTTCAAGTGGGTACCAGTGGCTATGTTTATGTTGTAAAACTTGCGACAGACCCTGCGGATGCAGAATTTATCTACCATCCTAAGTACACAGGAAAGAAGATCGGTGATCTGAACAATCCTACGCTATTGAACCTGACGAAGATTCTATCTGATAACAGGAATGGTGTTTATCAATATGAATGGCCAGACGCTGATGGTTTCAAGCGAGAGAAGATCGTTGCTTTTAATACATCACCATCGTGGGGTTGGATGGTGGTGAGCGGTAGCTTTACCGATGAGTTCACCACCGAAGAGAAGAAACTGCGTAACCTATTGATTACGATCTGCGTTGTGCTCTGTGTTTCGGTGGTATTCTTAATGGGTTGGTTTGTGTCTCAGAGGTTAAAACCCTTGCAAGAACTGTTGTCGGCTCTCAAGAGAATTGGTTCTGGCAATCTCTCAGAGCCACTTCAGTGTGGCAACGATCCTACGCACAACGAGATTGTGATCTTAGCAAGAGGGATCAACGACGCCCAAGACAAAATCAAAGATCTTGTCGTCAGTCTGACAGAAACAGCGCAGCAAGTCGATCGAGCAGCACACTTGATCGAACATGCTTCTGGGCAGGTTTTAAACGGATCGGCACAACAAAGCCATTCTGCTTCTGATTTGGCTGCCTCTGTGGAAGAGCTGTCCGTCAGTGTGGCGAGCGTCGCCGAACATGCGAACGATACCAACCTCGAAGCCGGAGCAGCACGCAAAGCCTCCGAAGACGGTCGGCAATCCGTGGATGCCATGGTTTCCGAAATGCAGCGTATTGCAGCAGAAATCCAGCATGCCGCGAATGATATCAATCAATTGGGGAGGCAAACCTCTCAGATTTCCACCATTGTGCAAGTCATCAAAGAAGTTGCTGATCAAACCAATTTACTCGCGCTCAACGCTGCCATTGAAGCTGCACGAGCAGGCGATCAAGGACGTGGGTTCGCAGTGGTCGCTGATGAAGTGCGTAACCTCGCAAAACGTACCACAAACTCTACACAGGAAATTTCTGGGACGATAGAACAGATACAGAATCAAGCACAGCAAACCGTTCAGCGCATTACCAGCATGTCGCAGAAAATGCAGCAGGGTGTCGAACTGGCGAACAAAGCAGGAGAGGTGCTACGCACCCTGCAAGAAAAGAGCATGGGTACTGCGGCCTCCGTGCACAACATTGCACTCGCTACCCGTGAGCAAAGCAAAACAGCTACCAATGCCGCCAAAGATGTAGAACGGATTGCTCATATGGCAGAACAGAACTCTCGTATTGCCGAGGACAACCAGAAAGAAACGGAACAACTCGCAGCACTCGCACAAAACCTGCGCCAAGCGGTAGCGCAATTTACCATATAAATCTTTAATAAACCCCTTACCCGTGAGCAGGGGAGGGGATTGATCCTCTGAAGTTGATTTTGATTGTCAATCTTTTCTCAAACAATAAGATTAACCAAAAGCAACCAAAAGCAACCAAAAGCAACCAAAAGCAACCAAAAGCAACCAAAAGCAAGTCAACCCCAGAAGACTACCTCTCCCCAACCCCTCTCCTTGCAGGAGAGGGGCAATCTGAAAGTCAACTGCCGTTTGACGTCGAAATGCGTGCTATCCGTATGGGGGCCGATGGATGGCTGTCATAAAAGGCAGAATGCAACGGATCCGGCGTAAGCGTACTGGCATTCTCTCGGTATAAGCACAAGAGCGCCTCACGCAATGCCGCAGGTTCATCAATCGTACGACAGGCAAAATCGTCGGCCTCAAATTCATGCGCACGCAACGCCCTTGCCAGCAACGGCTGCACAAGCACAGAGAACAGGGGAGCCACCAACAGGAATAGCACAAGCGCCGCGTGAGAAGAAGGCGTGTCGATCCCCAAGCCTACATAAAACGCTGGTTGTTGGATAACATACCCAAGCCCAGCCAGACCCGTGAGACTCACAGTAGCAAGGATTATCCAACGCTTAAAAACATGGTGGCAACGAAAATGACCCAATTCGTGGGCCAACACCGCCTCCACTTGCGCGTGCGACAACGACTCAAGCAAAGTATCAAACAGGACAATTCGCTTTTGGGTGCCTAAACCCATAAAATAAGCATTGCCATGGCCCGATCGACGAGAACTGTCCATCACATAGACACCATCGGTTCGGAATCCACAGCGTTCGATCAAAGCAACGACCCGCACACGGAGTGCTTCATCAGCAAGGGGCGTAAATTGGTTAAAGAGCGGCGCAATGAAGGCAGGATAGGCCCACGTCATCAACAATCCAAAGCCCATCCAGGTGCCCCAAACGTAGATCCACCAAACAGGCCCGGCAGAGTCCATCAACCACAGCACCACCCACACCAACGGCACGCCGATCAACGACAATAACAAGGTCTGTTTGATCGTGTCGGTGACAAAAATCTTCGGCGTGACGCGATTAAAACCGAATCGTTCCTCTAGAAAAAAGGTACGATAAACCGACAGCGGCAGATCCAGAAGGGACATAAAAAAGATCGTACTCACCACAAAGGCAACCCCCGCCCAGCGAGGCGAGGGAAGGATAGCACCTAGAAAATGATCAACGGCATTGAGTCCTCCGCCAATCGTCCAAAACAACAGCAAGAGAGCACCCAGGACTTCTTCAAATTGTCGCAAATGGGTTTTGGCCACCGTATAGTCTGCGGCCCGTTGGTGTGACTCTAGGGGGATGCGGCTCCGAAATGCCTCTGGCACTACGTCACGATGCCGACGAACGTGGGACGCTTGGCGCGAAAGCAGCCAAAGTTGCAGGGCAAGACCGGCCACAAGCGCCGTCAGAACAACAAAGGTATAAAGGTTCATCAATACTGCCTTACCTTAGGAAGACGATGGAACAGCGGATCACAATAGGCTATCATCCGCGAGGATGCTGGACAACGCAATATGGAAAAACGCCCTTGAACTCCACGCAGAACACAGATAACGCTCCTCCTAACGTCCGATTGGTCGTTGCTAACAATATGATCATGGAAGCAGAGACTGCCCATGTCCTGCAAACCTGCCAGATGTTGGCGGCGTTCGAGCGGACAGTGCCGGGAGTGCGTTATTTTTGGCCTGATTTTGGTCGAGGAACGCCTGTCTTCGAGGCACTGTCCCTGCGCCAATGCCCGATCCCCTGCCGTTTTCGATATGGTGTGTGGCGTTACGCGGAGTTCATGCTGCGCCTGTGGTACCGCTTGCTGGTGGCTAAACGCGGTGAGATAGCCGTGTTATTCACACGCAACCTGGGTGTCGCATGGATGGCCCAAGCGGTCGTGCCACGGGTCGTGTTGGAATTGCACCAAGGGCTGTCGCCGCGTGCGCGTCGCGTGGCATCATGGCTTGGGCCGCGCATCCAGGTGGTGGCCATCTCCGAGGGTCTGCGCCGTCACCTCCTCGAACACGACAGGCTGGCCCCCGATCGCGTCGTCGTTTCTCACGATGGGGTCGATGTCGATCGTTTCGCAAACGCCCTCCCATTACCCCTAGAGCAGCGACCACTCCCGACCCGCCATACCCAATGGAACCATCTCTACTACGGCACCCTGCGCCCGGAACGTGGACTCGATTTGATCCGTCATGCAGCAGCACAGCTACCAACGCATGGTTTTGTGTTGATCGGCGGTGATACGAACCAAGTAGCAGCAGCCCTCAGAAGCGGTCTTGACCTTCCCAATGTGCGGGTGATGGCCGCGATGCCACACCATGCGATGCCGCAAATCATCCGATCTTTTGATACGGTCTTATTGCCCTACACACGGGCGGTGAGCACCTACCGTTGGATGTCACCCCTCAAACTGTTCGAGGTGATGGCAAGCGGCGTGCCTGCGGTGGTCAGTCGACTGTCTTCCATCGAGGAAGTTGTCACAGACGAAGAAGTGACATTCATCGACAGCGACAATCCAGCGTCCCTGGTGGCTGCACTTCGCGCCCTAGAGGGAAACCCCGCCCTTGCCAAGGCCCGTGCCATAGCCGCACAAGCCCGTGCAGTTGCACAGCATTCTTGGGATCAGCGTGCAAAGGATATTTTGGCCTTTGCTCGTGAGGTCGTTGCATAGTACGGATAACCGAGTACCAGCGGAATGTCTCTACACGCTTTGGCGGTTCGTCAATTGTTTGCGCGTGCCTCTACCCTCTTGGGTGGCGGTGGTGTCGCGCTCGCAGCGTCTTTTGTGCAAACCATTCTGGTTGCACGCATGTTGGGGCCGGGCTACTTTGGTGTGTGGGCCAGTCTCCAGGCTTTTTGCACAGTCGTTGCGACCTTTCTTACCTTTCGCACAAGTGAACCCGTCACCCGCTATTTGACCGAATACGCTGCACAAACGAGCGATCAGGGCCGTAGATCCCCTTTGGTGGCCCTCTTGCTTGGCACAGCCATCGCGGTGGATGCGATCACACAAAGCCTAGCCGTGATCATGGTGGCGCTGCTGGCACCCTGGGTAGCACCCCTGTTACCTGGTGGGGAAGCCGTCGCGGTGCTGTACCCACTCCTTGCGATCAGTTTGTTGCGAACGGTGTTCGACGCGACTTGGTTCAGCGTTGCCCGTCATTTGGCTCAGTATCGTACCATTGCTGCGCTGAATGCCTTTTTTCCTGTCCTTCGCTTGATGGTATTGGCGATCGCTTGGGTACTCTATCCCATCTCCTTGGCAACGATCGTCGTACTGATGATGGTACTCGGCATTTTACAGATGTTCGTAATCGGATGGTCTTTATGGCAAGCCATCAGCACTGGATACGGTCTCGGACTTTCCGATCTGTTTACTGCTCGTATCCTGCACGATCAACGAAAACTTGCATCGTTTTGGAGTTTCATGAAAGCGACTTTCCTGGGGAGCCTTTTTAGCGCGTTGGTCAAAGAGGGGGACGTATTGATCCTGGGGAGTCTGCGACCCTCCGAAGAGGTCGGATGGTACCGTCTCGCGAAAAGTCTCGCAGGTACCGTTCAACAGATCGGAGAATTGTTGGCGCAGGTTATCTACCAAGATTTCAGCGAGCATGTCGTTGCACGGGATGGCGCTCTGTTGCGTAACACCCTTCGGTTCTTGTTCAGAACTTGGTTGCCTGCGGTCGTCGTGGCTATCCTTGTTGGGATTGCACTCGCCTACTTCTGTATTCCGATCCTCTTTGGTCGCTCTTATGCGCCCACGGTGGGTCTTTTTTCCATCCTCATGGTGGGTACAGGGTGCGTAACGGCGCTCTTCTGGGTGCGTCCTCTGATCTTGGCACTCGAACTCTATTGGTATAATTTTCAGGTAGTTGCTTGGGGGGCTGGCTGTTTTTTGCTGCTCGATTGGGTACTCATTCAACGTTTTTGTGTGGACGGTGCTGCGATCGCGCTGGCCACCCTGACGATGGCCGGGCCGCTCGTGTTGCTGCCAAAGGTGTTGGAACGACTCAAACGGATGTAGCCTGACTGTGCGAGTGGTGAGCATTGCGTATAAAATGAGGTGTGACCATGAGACACCGTATCGATCCGAAAATCGACTGTGTGTTTAAGGCGTTGCTTGGTGCAGAGGAAAACCGCACGCTCCTGATACATTTTCTGAACGCCATTTTGGTGAATGATCTCAGCACGCCCATTGTCGCAGTCGAGATTCTTAATCCATACAACGAACGGGAATTTCTGGACGATAAACTCAGTATCGTCGATGTGAAGGCCCGTAATTCTCGCGATCACATCTACCAAGTCGAGATTCAGTTACGTAGCTACGGCCATTTGCTTACCCGCATCCTCTATGACTAGGCCGACATTTATAGTCAGCAACTACAGAGTGGGAACGACTACCGCCTGTTAAAACCTACCTATGCTATCTGGTTGCTTGGCGAGAATCTGATCCAAACCGATGACGATTACGTCCACGCCTACCAATTTCGTGATGAACGAGGTCAGACATTGAATCATCACGGCAGCATCTGGCTGTTGGAATTAGAGAAATTCTCTGCACAGAACATCGAGAACGAACAACAGCGTTGGCTGCGGTTCTTCAAGGATGGTGGACAATTGGATGACACGACGCTACCCGATTGGATGACCGCTCCAGAAATGAGGTAAGCCATGAGCACAGTACGAAAATTCTCAGAGCAAGAACGCAACTACCACAAGTACCAAGCCCGCCAAAACTTCCTGCGCGAACAGCAAACGATTCAAGGGGAATTGAAGCAGGCGGTAGAAGAAAAAGAAGCTGCACTAAAAGCCCTAGAAGCCCTAGCAGAAAAGCCCTAGAAGCCCTAGCAGATCGCGAGGCAGCATTACAAGAGAAAAATGCCGCATTAAAAGCAAAAGATACAGCATTGCAAGAGAAAGATACATCATTACAAGAAAAAGAGGTAGCGTTAGGTGCCGCATTAGCGGAAATTGAACGCCTCAAGACGCTCTTAATCGATAGAGGATAGTGCGGTCGTCTCGCTCCAAACACCATTGCACTGCATTACAGCGTCAGAGGGATCTTGTTATTGACCGTACTTATGGTACAAATTTCTCTATTTCAGCAGCCAATATTCCAAAGGCGGCAATAACACTCTCCATGACAAAATCTAGCGCCCTTCCATAGCCCGCGTTGAGATTTGCTATGTCAAAACCAAGTTTCTGCAGTATATCCATGCACTTTTTAGTAACATCGTGTGCATCGGCAATTCTTAGAGCGTTATTCAGAAACAAAGGTTCCATGGCCGCATTGTCTTCGTCCCAACCATCTGGTTTTTGAGTTGATGCAAAGGCATCGATTGCCTCATCATGGGCGTTCAGCCTTGACACGATGTTCAGAAGTGCCTGCAGCAATTTGAGGCTTCTGATATCTTTAAGATCGCATCTCGGACATCCAGCGTACCCCAGCAATGACTTGAGGTACCCATTCGGAACACTCTGCCATATCTCATGCAAACTCTTGCAGCGTGCTAGAAACATTTGTTGAGTCATGTCCAAGGGTGCGACCTGGGCAAGTCGGCTAAGTGCCGGGTAGTCACGCCAGCCATTGGCCCGTATCGCAGCACGATCGAAGCCTGTCAACTCTGATGCTGACTTATGTAGTCCAACTGTTACGCCTAGGGCTGCGAGAGCATCACCAAACCGTAGAAGCACATCAAGTAGCCTCTGCACTTTCGCAACCACATGCTCTTCGTTCAAATCTACATGCGCCAGATCTGCTCGATCAATTGCAAACGATCGTGCATATAGAATCTCGCGATCCGGCAGTCCCTTGTATAACTCTCGCATTGGCACCCGAATTAGGTTTCTCCCAACTCGACGGCACATCGTAAAACTCCACTGTCCACGGTATGACGGGCTGCAGTTCCAGCTAACACCATCGTAAACCGGCGTTGAGTTGTAGGAGGTGTTTTGTTCATATTTTTCTAGAAAACGGTCGTCAAGATAGACCTGATAGGTGATGTTATCCAGCAAAGCACCCGCTCGTCTGTGCGTCATAGGCTGCGCATCACCTGGCCACAGAATGCCGTCAGCATTCTGCTCAGGGCAAAGTTCAGGCATCACTGCATCGACCGAGGCCCAAAGTTGCAACAGGAGTTTATCGTTATGCTCGCAGGTATAACGTTCTTGTTCACGGATATCCAAGATATACCAGGGAGCTCCTGCAGCTGGTTTACGTTCCACATGCGATTTTCCCCCCATGATTGCGCGAATCTCCGGAGTATCCGTCAACAGAGCTGAGTAGTAGAATACCCGAACGCCTCTAGCACCACGTAGCCAAAGGTAGCGCCGAAGGTATTCGTTCGACATCTTCCAGCTAACCGTTCTCTTCAGGGTATAGTGATAGTCGGTTGAAATTTCGCCATCAGCCACTCCATACTCCGGAAGACTTAGGTCATCGTAGATCAGCCGTTGTTGATCGTTGCCGATGCAGCGAGGAGTCAATCCTAGCGTCATCCACACCTTCTCGGCAAGATTAAATGTGTAGAACGAACGGCCTTCCCATGATGCGACGATATAGTCATATCCTGAGATCGACGGAGAAAAATCAGCCGAGCAACCAAATTCATCGTCAGCGGGAACCGATGACTCGACAACGCCACTCCCAGATTCATCCAGAGCTTTAATTGGGTCAACTTCCGCACAAGGAACAACGGCCATCAGTAGCCGTAGGTGCTCAGCCTCGTCACCATAGGGATCGGATTCCCACTTACAGGCCACTTCCACGCGCAGATTTGGCGACAAATCTATCGGTTTCAACAGTTCGCGCAGCCTCGGCGGTAAAACATGAACTGGCAGTGGAAATGATGCAAGGTAATCAAATGGCATGATTTCAATGTACGCACTACAAATGAGAATGTGGTTAGAACAAACATCAAGGGCAGTGAACGGAACGAGATTTTTGGGGGAATCTTAACAACCAAATCCCGATCATGAAACGCCTACGATCTCGGTTTCAAGCGCATCCAGATCCGATTCACGGGGCGGATTGTGACGCATCCACTCGTTGGCCTGTTCCAATCGATCTTTCATGGTCGGCTCGTGTAGCCAATGCTCGTTGATAGGTACAACCACGGCACGCCTCAACAGAATATCACCGCCAGGCAGATTTTCCAGAATGAATCCCGCACCGGCGTGTGCCTTACCGATCGAAATTTGACCACTTTTACCAACCGTCTTGATGGTTTGCACGGCATTCTCCTTCGTGCGGCATGGGTGCATGAACGCATGATAGTTCAGGTCTCGTCTGTCTTCAAGAAGGCGAGAGGGTCGCAAACCACCACCCCATCTGGGAGGGGGTGCCGTGCTGTTGTGGGTGGGCGCGAACTCTCTAGGACAGATCCGCGCCGAGCCTCGGATCATCGGGTAAAATGAGACGTTACGAAGGACGGAGCGAGTCACATTAAAAACCAGTCAAAGACAGCCCCCTCTTTCTTTTTGATCCTACAGTCAAAGAATCCAGTACCGATTTTCGGAGAAACGTATGAATCGCCCCTTCGCGATTTGGCTTTTGATTTGTGCGCTCTTTGTACCTTATAACACCTACGCGGCTCCTGCCGATCCACCCGCGCAGAACAAAGACGAAGCAACCTACGATCAAACAACCATCATCACTCGTGCGAGTGCCTTCTTCGGCAACGCGAGCGAAGGACTCGCCAAAGCCGTCGAAGAAGCATTCCGAGACAATGGCCGCCCCAATGCCTACATTGAAGGCGAGGAAATTGGCGGGGCACTCAGCATCGGCGTATGCTACGGCGATGGAACACTCACCAACCGCAACGGCGATACACGCCGCCTCTACTGGCAGGGGCCTTCGCTCGGTTTTGATGCGGGACTCAATGCCGCAAAGGTCTTCGTTTTGGTCTATCATCTGCCCCAAACAGACGACATCTTTCAACGCTTTCCTGGGGTGCAAGGGAGCTTTTACTATTTTGCGGGCATCGGCGTGAACTACCTGACGATCAATGGCATCATCGTCGCCCCCATCCACCTCGGTATGGGGATGCGCACAGGGGCAAGTGTCGGATACATGCACATCACCGAAACCCCCTCTTGGAATCCGTTCTAGCACCTCCATGACCGAATACGCACGGAAAATCAAAATCCTGGACACTACCCTGCGCGATGGCGAGCAAACCCAGGGCGTGTCCTTTTCCCCCTCGGAAAAACTGCACATCGCGCAGATCTTGCTCCAACAGGTCAAGGTCGATCGCATTGAAGTTGCCTCAGCACGGGTGTCCGAGGGGGAGCGAATCGCCGTGACCGGCATCCTTCATTGGGCACAATCCCACGGCCTCGCCGACCGCGTCGAGGTGCTCGGCTTTGTCGATTTCCAAGACAGCGTGGATTGGATCCGCAGCACCGGAGGACGGGTACTTAACTTGCTCGCAAAAGGCAGCGAAAAACACTGCCATCAGCAGCTTGGCAAAACCCTAGATCAACACCTGCAAGACATCCGGCGTACCGTTGGCTACGCCCACGAACACGGACTCACGGTCAACCTGTACCTCGAAGACTGGTCGAACGGCTACCAAGACTCGCGCGAATATGTCTATCGCATGATGGAAGCTTTGCACGATCCGGCAGTGGGCATTGCCCATTTCATGTTGCCTGATACCTTAGGCGTGATGACACCCGATCAGGTGTTCGATGGCTTTTGCGACATGATCCGCCGCTTTCCAGGCGCTTGTTTCGATTTTCATCCCCACAATGACTACGGTCTGGCTACCGCAAATGTCTTAATGGCCGCACGCGCAGGGGCAACCACTATTCACTGTACGGTCAATTGTTTGGGCGAAAGGGCTGGCAATGCTTCGTTGGCAGAAGTCGTCGTCAACCTCAAAGACCGCTTGGATGCCGTGCTTTCCGTGGATGAATGCTACCTGGTCCACGCAAGCCACCTCGTGGGCAATTTCTCTGGCAAACGCTTGGCCGACAATACCCCCATCACAGGGGCGGATGTTTTCACCCAGACAGCCGGTATTCACGCCGACGGAGACAAAAAAGGCAATCTGTACCAAACCAGACTTTGCCCCGAGCGTTTTGCACGAGACCGCAGCTATGCCTTGGGCAAAATGAGCGGCAAAGCTTCGTTGCTGAAAAACCTGGAGCGCCTCGGTCTCACGCTGTCTGCCGCCGATCAGAAAAAAGTCCTCAAGCGTGTCGTAGAACTCGGCGACACCAAAAAAGGCATCACCTCGGAAGACCTACCGTTCATCATCGCGGAAGTCTTAGCAAGCAAAGACTACGACCATATTGAACTCGTGAACTGCTCCGTTACCAGCGGCCTGGATCTAGAATCCACTGCCAGTATCCGCATGCGCGTTGGCCACGAAGAGTATGTATCCTCTGGCGTCGGCAATGGCGGTTTTGATGCCTTTATGGATGCAGTACACAAGGTGTTGGACAAACTGGACATCTCGATCCCAGAACTGGTCGACTATGAGGTGCGCATCCCCCACGGTGGACAAACCAGCGCGTTGACCGAGTGTTTCATCACTTGGAAGACAGGGGATGACATACTGCGTACCCGTGGGGTACACGCCAACCAGGTGTTCGCGGCCACGAAAGCCACCCTGCGTATGCTCAATGTCCACATGCAAAAAACAAGAAGCGCACAACCCCTCGATTGAGCAGCCACTCCCCGAATCCTGAAGGACAGTAGCGAAGTACAAGACCTAGAGACCATGCCTGTTTCCCGATTTTTTGGTGCGAAGACGCCCAAACCGCCCCGTTCCCGTGTTCGATACGTGCTTCTCCGTCTGGTGCTGGGGGGGCTCATCGGCTTGGCTTTCCTGGCATCAGGCCGCATCCTGCTGCTGGATCACCAGGTACGTGAACAGTTCGATGGAAAACGCTGGGAGCTGCCCGCCCGCGTCTATGCCCGTCCGTTGGAACTGTACCAAGGACTGGATCTCAAACCCGCACAGTTGCAAGGCGAACTGACCTCGCTTGGCTACCGCGCTGTGAAAGACCCAACAGAGCCTGGCACTTATGCCTTGCTGGGCAACGAGGTACGTGTGGTGACGCGGCCCTTCACCTTTTGGGATGGTGATGAACCGTCCCGCTTGGTGCGAGTCACTTTTGCTGGCAACAGCATTCAGACGCTCCTCGATTCGGCGAGTGGCACTTCGGCGGGGGTGGTACGCTTCGACCCCTTGGTCATTGGGAGCATTCACCCCACCAAAGCAGAAGATCGCATCCTCGTAAAACTCTCCGAGGTGCCACCGCTGCTCACCAAATTGCTGGTTTCGACTGAGGATCGCCACTTTTACGAACACCACGGGATTGATCCAGTCGCGGTGGTGCGGGCCTTTGTTTCCAATCTTCGCGCCGGTACCACAGTGCAAGGCGGATCCACGCTGACCCAGCAGCTCGTCAAGAATTTCTACCTCCAAAAAGAACGCAGCCTTGCACGCAAAGTCAAAGAAGCAGTGATGGCCTTGGACTTGGAGATCCACTACAGCAAGGACGAAATCTTAGAAGCCTACCTCAACGAGATTTATTTAGGACAAGATGGCGATCGGGCCATCCATGGCTTTGGTTTGGCGAGTTGGTTCTACTTTGGCCGTCCCCTCGAAGAGTTGGAACCACCACAACTCGCGCTGTTGGTCGGATTGGCGCGGGGTGCTTCTTATTACGATCCACGCAAACACCCGGATCGTGCTACCGAACGTCGCAACGTGGTACTCGGACAACTCATCGACACCGGAGGCATGGCCGCAGAAACGGTACATCAGTACCAAGGCACTCCCCTGGGAGTCATTGCTCGTCCGCATCGGAATTCTTCCCTCTATCCTGCCTTCCTTGATTTGGTTCGGCGCCAATTGGCACGAGACTACCACGAGGAGGATCTGCGCTCAGAAGGGCTACAGATTTTTACGACCCTGAATCCCTTGGTACAGGAAGCAGCCGATGCCGCCCTCGACAATCGCGCACGCACCCTAGAGCACCAAAAAAGATTCCCGCCTGGCACCCTAGAGGGGGCCGTGATCGTCACAGGTCGTGAAAATGGCGAGGTACAAGCCGTGGTAGGGGGGCGTATCTCTGGCTTTGCTGGATTCAACAGGGCACTGGACGCATCCCGTCAAGTGGGATCGACCATCAAACCCGTGTTGTATCTCACCGCCTTGTCCCACGGCAGTCCCTATACACTGCTCACACCGCTGGATGACGCCCCCATTTCCGTCCCCATCCCAGGCAGCAGAGCGTGGGAACCCAAAAATTATGATCACAATGCCCACGGCATGGTCTCCTTGCGTACAGCACTCGCACACTCGTACAACCTTGCGACCGTGCATCTTGGGCTTGCGATCGGTGTGAATGAAATGATTGCGACTCTGCACCAGCTTGGGTTTCAGGATCGGCCGGATCGGCCTTTGAACCAATATCCCTCGCTGTTTCTGGGTGCAGCGGAGTTGACTCCCTTAGATATCACCACTATCTACCAGACACTCGGTGCAGGAGGGTTTCGCACACCCCTGCGAGCCATTCGAGCGGTGCTGACGGCCAAGGGCATTCCCCTACAGCATTACCCACTAGAGGTACAACCTGCGATCGATCCAGGCGCCGTTTTTCTGCTCACCAATGCGCTCCAAGAAGTCGTGCGATCGGGTACGGGACACGCACTCTCGGCGCGATTGCCCAACCTCGGTCTTGCAGGGAAAACGGGTACCACCGATGATTTTCGTGATTCCTGGTTTGCGGGATTTTCGGGGGATCGGGTGGCGGTGGTGTGGCTCGGTCGCGATGACAATCAACCAACGGGTTTCAGCGGTGCAACAGGTGCCATGATGATCTGGATGGACATGATGGTTGCCTTGCAACCCCGTCCCTTACAACCAAACCCACCGCCGAACATTGAATACGCTTGGGTGTCTCACCGTGATCGGGCCGTTGAATCGTATTGCCCAGGAGCGGTACGTGTACCGTTCTTGCACGGCAGTGTTCCAACCGCCGCAAATGGGTGCGACACGGAAACAACGCCAATCCCTGCCATTCCCAGTACACCAGAAGATGGCACGGTTCCCAACGAGGACACGATGGTGCACTAAACACTACGCAGTTGAGTCGCAACTCAGGCAGGTACTATGGCTAGAGCGCAAGTCAATAGAAATGTAATATTTCGACTTTAATACTAAGAAAAGAAAGGGGCTGGTTTTGACTTGATTTGATTTGATCCGATTTGATCCGATTTGATCTTAGAAAAATCAGATCAGAAAGATCAAGATCAAGATCAAAAATAGCACACCCCCATCCCCCAGCCCCTTCCCCCGGGAAGGGGTTTATCAAAGGCTAAAAACATCGGTTGTAGGTATTTTTGGATGCCTGATCAGTTATACAAGATCGTTACCAAACACAATGAGGCCGCCTCCCAATGAACACTGTTCGCATTCTCATCCCCATCCCACGCAGAGGCCGAATCGCTGCAGCGGTAGCCCTTGCCGCAACCTTGGCAGGATGTAGCTTCGGCCCTCGGTCATCCTTAGCACCCGTGGAAGATCACACCACCAAGATCGCCAACGCAACACCCCCCATCAACAAACCCGCACCCACCGCCAAAGTCACGCCACTGCCTGGTTTTGCAGACGATTCCTTGCACACAGAAGCACTCCCACCGAGCACACGGCCAACACCACCCCCGACCCTCCCCCCGCGCAACGAACTTTCTCAGGCACCGAACCCTGTTCAACCAGGGTTGACACCCCCCCCCCCGTTCGTTCCAGCCAGCCGTGCGCCGTCGCCGAGCATACCGTCTGCGCCCCCATCTCCCAATGCCATGGTCCCGTCTTCCACAAGGCAACCCTCGACCCTGCCCCCTGCAACACCCACAGCGACCGTGCCTTCCGTAGCCCTAGTTCAACCACCGATCGCACCACATACGACACAAGCGAGACAGCCTTCGACCAGTTCTGAACATGCGTCGGCTTCGTCGAATGGCGGTGTTTTGGCACTGCTCGGGAAAGCGGATGATCAAGCGGCAGGGGGTCAGCTCGATTCTGCCGCCGTCACCCTAGAACGTGCCCTACGTATTGAGCCCGAAAATGGTCAGCTCTGGCATGAATTGGCGGGAATCCGTCTCAAGCAAGACAAATTGGACGACGCCATTTCCATTGCACAAAAATCCAACAGCCTGGCACGCAACCAACGAGACCTACAAGCACGCAATTGGCGCCTCATTGCCGTGGCACTCCAGAAACAAGGCAAATCCCAGGCCTCTGCTGAAGCGTTGATCCGCGCACGATCCATGGAGGGTACCCCTTGATCAGATGCCCATGATGCCCTTTCAACCAGTCCGTTATCACAACCACACGAGCCTCCCCGCAAACCGGAATGATTGGAACACGGTTCGTGCCCTTTTGCCTTTTCTGTGGGATTACCGAGGCCGTGTTCTGGCAGCACTGATTGCCTTGGTGTTGTCCAAAGGTGCTACGGTGGGTATCTCACTTGTCCTGAAAGGGATCGTGGATCACCTGAGCGTACCAGGACAAAGCGCCCTGACCATGCCGTTGGTGCTGTTGGCCACTTATGGCGCATTACGGCTCGCTGCCTCCGCCTTCAACGAATTACGCGATGTTCTCTTCGCACGGGTGCGCCATCGGGCCATGCGGAAAGTCTCCGTTCAGGTATTGGCGCACCTCCATCGGTTGAGTCTACGGTACCACCTGGAACGGCATACGGGTGCGCTGACGTTGGACATCGATCGGGGTACCCGCAGCGTTAGTTCGCTTATCAATTACCTCGCGTTTAGTATTTTGCCGACGTTGGTCGAGATTATCTTAATTACCCTCATCTTATTAGAACGATACAATTTTTCGTTTGCTTTGGTAACTTTCGGATCGGTAGTTCTGTATATCACTTTTACGTTGATCACCACCGAGTGGCGGATGCCCTTTCGTCATCGCATGAACTCCCTAGAATCAGAATCGAGCGCCCAGGCAGTCGATTCCCTTATCAATTATGAAACGGTCAAATTCTTTGGCAATGAAGCCCATGAGTTACGGCGTTATGAGGCGACACTCTCCGACTGGGAAGAAGCGGCAGTCAAGACCCAAACCTCGCTGGGGGCGCTGAATGCTGGCCAGAGCAGCATCATTGCATTTGGGGTCACGGGGGTTATGGTGTTGGCAACCCATGGCATCGTAGCAGGACAACTGACCCTCGGTGATTTGGTATTGGTCAATGCCTTTCTCATCCAGCTTTTCATCCCGTTGAACTTCTTGGGGGTGGTCTACAGTCAGTTTAAACATGCGCTTGCAGACATGGAACAGATGCTGCAATTGCTGGAGAAAACACCGGAGATTTGCGACCGAGCGAACGCAATTTCTTTGCCAAAGGGAGAGGTTTCCCTTCGTTTTGAATCGGTGCATTTTTCTTACCAGCCCGATCGTCTGATTCTTCAGGGTGTGAACTTTGATCTTCCGGCTGGCCAAAAGGTTGCGGTGGTAGGCCCAAGTGGTTCTGGAAAATCGACGTTGGTGCGGTTGCTTTTCCGTTTTTATGAGGTCACGGAGGGTCAGGTGCTGATCAACGGACTGGATATCCGAGATATCACCCAACAGAGCCTCCGCAGTGCCATTGCCATTGTTCCCCAAGACACCGTATTGTTCAACGATACGCTCTATTACAACATTGCCTATGGTCATCCCAACGCCTCACGGCGCGATGTAGAACAGGCGGCCCAATTAGCTTATTTGCATGATTTTATTTTGACCTTACCACAAGGCTATGAAACGGTCGTAGGTGATCGCGGCCTAAAACTCTCCGGTGGAGAACGACAACGGGTCGCCATCGCACGGGCTATTCTGAAAAATCCACGCATTCTTGTTTTCGACGAGGCTACCTCCAGCCTGGATTCTCGCTCAGAGCAATCCATTCTGATGGCACTCGCAGAGGTCTCCAAGGGTCGTACTACGTTGGTCATCGCCCATCGGCTTTCTACCGTCATGGACGCCGATCAAATTCTGGTGATGGAACATGGCCAGATCAAAGAACGGGGCAACCACCACGCATTGCTTGCCGAGGGTGGGTTGTATGCCCATCTGTGGGCGCTGCAACAAAAGGAAAGCCAAGAAAGCCAGGTAGTCGCATAAGGAAAACGCCAGGAGGAGCAAGTGCGTTTCTGACGCCATCCTTAGTGTATGGTGCACTGTTTGAGTACCTAGATCATGACAACTTTGGTACAATGCGAGCACTGGTCACAAAATGAACGTGTGACCGTGTGTGTTTATAATACTCTTATGCGGCGATGCCGCCAATGAAACAATAGGGGATAACGCAGTGAGAACGATACTACGACATTTTGCGGTGGGTGCTCTTTTTGTGGCGCTTCCATGCGTTCAGGTCATTGCCGAAGAAACGGAACACCACGCAATGCCTGCTGCTTCTGAGGCCCACGAGGGCATGATGATGGGCGGTGGGGCGATGGATGAACAGGCGCTCAAAAAACAGCAAGAATTCTTTCTGAAGATGGTGGAACTTTCCGACAAAATCCGCAACACCAAAGATGCGGAAGAGCGCGAGCAACTCAAAGCAGAACAACTCCAATTGATGAAGTATCATATGCAAGCCATGCGCACCATGATGCAGCATTGCGAGAAGTCGCAGCATAAACCACCTGCGGCCGAACATACGATGCACCCAGCCGCTGCACCCGCAGCAGCGAAATCCGCAGCAGCCCCAGCCACTGCACCCGCTGCAGCAAAACCTGCAGCAGCTCCAGCCACTGTACCCGCCGCAGCAAAACCCGCAGCAGCCCCAGCCGCTGCACCCGCCGCAGCAAAACCCGCAGAAGATCCAGCCGCTGCACCCGCCACAGCAAAACCCGCAGAAGCTCCAACTGCTGAACACGCAGCAGCGAAACCCGCAGCAGCGAAACCCGCAGCAGCTCCAGCCGCTGAATCCAGCACAGAACAGTAACTACTTCCGTGGCCTCCTCTCGTGTGTGCTCCCGAGAGGGGCTTTTTTTGTGCCATCGATCAGTGGATTTCGTTTTGACAGTTGCGTGGATTTTTGGCTAAGCGCACAGGTACAATACGTGCCTTTTCTTACATTGGGAGGTGGTTGCTGTGTTTTTCAAAAATCTCTATTTGTTCCGACTGGTGAAGCCTTTCACACTCACGCCCGAACAGTTGGATGAACACCTCGCCAAGATACCCTTCCGTCCCTGTGGGCCCCTGGAAATGGGTACTATCGGTTTTGTACCTCCCCTTGGAAAGAACGCACAAACACTGGTGCATACCGTCAGTGGGCGCATCATGGTTTGTGTACGCTCCGAAGACAAGCTACTGCCAGGCAGTGTCGTACGCGAAATACTGGACGAAAAAGTGTCCGAGATCGAGGAAGAACAGATGCGCAAGGTCGGTCGCAAGGAGCGTGATCACCTCAAAGAAGAGATCCTCCAAGACCTGATGCCACGTGCCTTTACACGCTCTCGCATGACCTATTTCTACCTCGATCCCAAGCTCCATTACCTGATAGTGAACAGCAGCAGCGCCAAACAAGCCGAAGAACTGACCGTCCTGTTACGCAAGTGTCTCGGTACGTTAGAATTGTTGCCGCCTCAGGTCAAAACAGCACCCTCGGCCGTGATGACACAATGGCTGCTGGGGGAGCACCTTCCCGCTGGGTTCGTGATAGACGACCAGTGCGAGTTGCGTACGCCCGGAGAACAAGGAGGGCAGGTGCGCATTGATCGCCAAGATCTCGGCACCGAAGAAGTACGTGCACATCTGGAGGCAGGCAAACAAGTCGTTCGACTGGCATTAACCTGGAGCGACCACCTGTCTTTTGTGTTGGATGAGTCCTTTATCGTGCGCCGCTTGCGCTTTCTAGACTTGGATCAGGACGCGGCACCCCCGCCGTCCTCCCCCCCCGTCCCTGGTTCCGCAGGAGGAGGGGAGGCCGAACGCTTTGATGCCGACTTTGCGATCATGCTCCTAGAAATCGAACAACTGCTCCCTGCACTTTTTGCAGCCTGCGGCGGAGAAGTACAACCCACAGGCCCCTAAAGAACAGCGACTATGGTGCTAGGGTGTGTGGCGACGTACACCCACCACTTTTTGATAGAGACCCCCAAAATACGTACATTTTTCCCAGTCAAACTCGTTGGCTCGACTTGTGTAGCTTACGATCTCTCGATCCCAGAGGATCCGTGCGAAGGGTTCTAGCCAACGAAAAACCAGCGCCATAATTCCCTTTAATGGGTGGAGCGCATGGGGTCGGTGGTAGTCCACAAAAACGATTTTACCCCCGGGTGCAAGCATGCCAAGGAGGTTGTCTACAATGCGTGTCTTGTACTCTTCGGGTACCTCATGGAGCAGGAAAAAACAACAGATCCCATCCACATCCTCCGCAAGCGGCGCGGCAGCATCGGCTACCCGCAGCTTGGTTTGAGGGTAGGAGACCAGCTTGCGTCGACAGTTCTCGATTTGAATGGGTGCCACATCAATGACCGTGAGCCGCCCCTCCGATCCCACTTGTCGTGCAAGAATCGGCGAGAAATCACCATAGACACAAGCCACTTGCAGTATTTTCTGACCCGGATTGAACTCGGCCGCCGCCGCTTTCATGAGGCGCTGATCATTGCCCCAAAGAATGGTGGCAACCACAATGGGTCGATCGAGCAGCCTCTGGCCAATCCGGCTCAAGTAAGCCCAATGGTACGTGCTGTGCAGATACTCGGGAATGCCCGGTGGATCGACCACAGAACAACAGGTATCCGTGCTGGTGGTCGGCTCTGAATTACTCGCTACTGCGGGGGAATTGCCATATCCAGACATACGGGAGTAGCCCTCGATAGGTACATGGCGAATTATCCCCTCTAAGGGGAGAACAGCCATGATTTTTTTTATAACAAACCCCCTGTCTGCGTCAAGAAATAATTATGCGCTTGGTTTTTTCGCACGCTGTAACATACTCCAATATCGTTCAACGGATTAGCCCTACGTACACGCCAATCCGCACCCCAATCGGGAGGGGAGAGGGGTACGTAGGTCTTAACTAATTCAATAGGTTAGCACTGTCTGTGTATACAGCCTATCCCTTAAGGATCCCCAGATTGGGTACGACCAAAACATGCTCACTACCATAGAAACCATCGCTGCGCTACGTCATACGCTTGCGCCTTGGCGTACACAATCCCTGGCTTTTGTGCCCACCATGGGCAACCTCCACGCAGGTCACTTGGCCCTAGTGCAAGAGGCCCGTGTTCGGGCCAAACGCGTGGTGGTCAGTCTTTTTGTGAATCCAACCCAATTTGGGCCAACGGAGGACTATGCGGCCTATCCTCGCACACGAGAACGAGATCTGGCGCTCCTCACAGAGGCAGGTGCCGATCTGGTTTTCGTGCCTTCCGTCGAAGAAATCTACCCCCATGGGCAAGCCCAAACCAACAGGACACGTGTCACCGTGTCTGGTCTGAATGATCTTTTGTGCGGTGCCACCCGTCCTTTGCACTTCGATGGCGTCGCCACCGTCGTAACCCTGTTGCTCAACATCGTCCAACCCCACTTAGCCCTCTTTGGCGAGAAAGATTTTCAACAATGCTTGGTCGTGCGACGCCTGGTGGCCGATCTGTGTATGCCGGTCGAGATCGTGACTTGTCCCACGGTGCGCGAAGCCGATGGACTGGCCATGAGTTCGCGCAACGGCTACCTCAGCGCAGAAGAACGGTACAGAGCACCTGTCCTCTATCGTACCTTGCGTGCAATACAGGCGGATCTCGCCATGGGCAACACCGACTACACACACCTCGAAGATCGCGGTTCTCGCGTGTTGTTGGCCGCTGGTCTGCAACCCGAGTATTGTGTCATCCGTAGGGCAATCGATTTGACCACACCCCAGCCAGGTGATCGTCCCCTCGTTGTGTTGGCTGCGGTACGCTTGGGCCGTACGCGGCTGATTGACAATGTCCAAGTCCTCTTATAAAAACGGGAGCAGTGCTTTCTAGAATTGCCCTCGCTCCCTTGCCTCCGCTATACTGCGCGTCAGGGTGAGTTGCACATACGCCCGGGATTTTTCGTTCTTCTCCACCCCAGCTGAGTTCTTCCATGTCGGAGAAATCTATGCGCAGACGGTTGCTGATTGCCCTTGTCGTTTTGATAGGTATCTTGCCAGTCGCTGGTTATTCCAAAGGTCAGGAACAACCTGCACCACCCCTTTCCGAGACCTTTTACCCCTATGCACTCGGTCTGGGTGCCATTGCAGGTGTCGTGGGTGCCCAGTTCATTCTCTTTCGTTCTGCGGGCTTTCCCTTCTTAGAGAGCGCGGTTGCGCCAGCTTCTACGATTGCGCCAGAGGTTTCCGTGGGCGTGAGCCGTATGTTCGCTGTCACGAGTGCCGTGCTTGGTGCGTGGATTGCCAACTGGATGTACGATCACTAGGCCCTTTTGCCCCATTCTGAGGAAGAATCATGCGGAGATTGATGCTAGTTGCTTTGCTTTCCCTGATGACCGCGCTGCCCGTACTGTCCCCAGCGACCGTCTATGCGGCACAGACCACCGCTCCCGTTCCACAGACCAACGGGGGAGGGGTAGAAAAATCCTCCCATCGGCTGCTGGCGGTTGGTGCTGGTGCTATTGTCGGAATTGTGGTTTTTAATATGTTGACTTACCCCCTCGGTTCGGTTCCGTTTGTGGCCGCACCACTCGAGGCAACTCCAGTGGACATTGCCTTGGGGAGCCGCGTGTTGGCGACCGTTGTAGCGGGTACGGGTGCACTCATTGCCAATTATTTGTACGGGCCAGGAGAATAAGCACAGGTTCGTGTTGTCGTTCTTTCCTTGTCCCTTTCCCTGTTTACGGAGGAGAAAATGATGCGCAGATCTGCCATCATGTTGTTGGTTGCTGTATTGGGTTTTGCACCCTCGTTTGCTTCGGCCTGGAGTCTGACTGCAGAAGCCCCGCAATCCGCGAAGACCGTCGGGCATGAGTCACCAAACTATGTGTACCCCCTGGTACTCGCGGCAGGTGCCTTAGCCGGTGTCGTGACGGTCAACTGGTTGACCTACGGTGTTGGAACGATACCGCTCACCATTGGGATGGAGAGCACTGCACCGGTAGTGTCCCCCGCAGCAGCAGCGGCAAGCCGTATCTATGTAATTACTTCGGGTGTTTTGGGTGCCTGGGTCGCAGACCTGCTCTATAACGAGTAGCCTCCAAATCTGTCTTATCTGGCACAGGGACGTGTTTTTTCCGGTAAGATTCCCCTTACGGGGAGTCTTACGTCGTTTGCGCCGCTCGCGCCATACCCCCGAGGAGCACATGGAGCGAAGCGTAGTGCGACGAGCCCCGCGTAGCCGTGAGGGCCGTACGTTTTGTCGATGTCCGCAGCCGTATCGCGGGCTGAGACAAAACGTAAGGCAACCGAGCACGGCGTAAAGCCATTTGTG
>CAIJYR010000087.1 GCA_903824965.1 uncultured Thiotrichales bacterium | reverse complement strand
TCTCGTCCATTTTACTTCCCCATCGGCAACCAATAGATTGATTACTATAAGGCTACATTAATCCATTACCTCTTGGAAGGATTCTGATGGTGGTCATAGGTGGCAACTTGGGTTAAGAAATATCATATAGTCTGCTCATTTCTGGTACCTGAGCAGTGATTATGGATCCAAAATAAAGATCCTACCGCAACCGTCCCCGTGTCCATGGAAAACGCCGTGGAGTGGCGTTTGTGGGAGTAGTGCGCGGGGGTGGCACGACGAGTACTGGGGGCGGAACCGGAGGAGGGGGTGCAGCGTTGGGTGATAACACAGTGAGTAGATAGTCAGCACTGGCCAATCGGCTGGTTGCCTCGGAAAGATCGGCAGTAATACGCAATTTCTCTTGGCCGTCACTCGATCGCTCCAGACGATACACATGCGGTTGTGTCTGCACAAGCCGAATCACCACCCCTGTATCGATGGCCGGTTCCGGCTGAAAAAGCAACCACCCTCCACGTGGGCCTAGTTCTATTTTGCGTATTCCGAGGGGACGTGCCCGCAGTTTCAAAGCTGCAAGTTGGAACAAGGTTTGCACAGGCCCAGGCAACAAACCAAAGCGGTCGATCATTTCTACTTGCAATTCTCGTAAACCTGCCGGTGTGTTGGCACTGGCAATGCGTTTATACAGCATCAGACGGGTATGCACATCAGGCAGATACTCTTCTGGAATCATGGCGGGCAGGTGCAATTCTACTTCCCCTGCGCTGTTGGTCGTCCTTTGTGTCAACAAGTCTGGACGTTGACCCGACCGAATCGCCTGAACAGCCCGTGTCAGCAGTTCTTGGTAGAGACCAAAACCGATCGCCTGCATTTCTCCGCTTTGCTCTTCTCCTAGCAACTCGCCTGCACCACGGATCTCCATGTCGTGGGTGGCAAGCGTAAATCCTACACCAAGATCCTCTAACGACTGAATGGCATCCAATCGTTTCACGGCATCGGGGGTCATGGCGTTACGTTCTGGTACGACCAGGTACGCATACGCTTGGTGGTGCGAACGTCCAACGCGGCCACGCAATTGATACAGTTGTGCCAACCCCAAGCGGTCAGCGCGGTGGATGATGATGGTATTGGCGTTGGGTACGTCAATGCCAGTTTCGATGATAGTGCTGCACACCAGCACATGGAATCGTTGGTGGTAAAAATCGAGCATGACCCGTTCTAGATCGCGTTCACGCAACTGACCGTGAGCAATACGCACTGTGGCTTCAGGGAGAAGGTCTTCCACGGTTCTTGCCATTTTGTCAATGGTATCGACCGCATTGTGCAAGAAATAGACCTGTCCACCGCGCTTGATTTCGCGCAACATCGCTTCGCGTAATAATGCATCGTCCCAGGTACGGACAAAAGTTTGGATAGCCAATCGGCGGGCGGGCGGCGTTGCAATGATAGAAAGGGCACGCAGATCCGAGAGTGCCATGTTCAGTGTGCGAGGAATCGGCGTTGCCGTCAGGGTGAGCAAATCGACTGAGGTACGTAACGCCTTGAGCGCGTCTTTTTGTCGGACACCAAAACGGTGTTCTTCGTCAATGATGGCAAGGCCGAGGTTCTTGAAGGAAACGCCTTCTTGGAGCAATTTGTGGGTGCCGATGACAATGTCGACCCTGCCAGACGCCAGGCCGACGAGCAATTCCTCTTGTTGTTTTTTACTGCGGAACCGTGACATCACTGCGATCTGTACCGGCCATCCCGCAAAGCGGTCAAGAAAAGTCTGGTAATGTTGCTCCGCAAGCAAGGTGGTCGGTACCAGGAGCGCCACTTGACGGCCACCGAGTACCGCAACGAACGCAGCCCGTAGCGCAACCTCGGTCTTGCCGAACCCCACGTCACCACACACCACCCGATCCATCGGACGCCCAGAGGCGAGATCCGAGAGGGTCGCATCAATGGCATCCTGTTGATCAGGCGTTGTCTCGAACGAGAAACCCGCTGCAAAGGCGCGGTAGTGCTCTTGCTCAATCGTGAACGCATGGCCAGTACGTGCGGCGCGTTGGGCATAGAGATCGAGCAGCTCTGCGGCAACATCGGTTGCCTGTTCCGCAGCGCGGCTTTTGGCCTTTTCCCATTGGCCAGAACCCAGTTTGTGAAGGGGTGCCTGTTCGGGGTCAATACCGACGTAGCGACTCACCAACTGTAGCGACCCAACGGGTACGTACAGCTTGTCCCCCCCGGCATATTCAAGCAAAAGAAACTCCGTCTCGACGCCATCGACCGACAAACGCTGCAACCCAAGGTAACGTCCTATCCCGTGTGCCTCGTGCACCACAGGTGCACCGACGTGTAGCTCAGTGAGGTCGCGAATAATCGCTTCTGGATCGTATCCCTTCCGATCGCGTTCACGGCGACGGCGTTGCATGACCTGTTCACCGAAGAGTTGGTGTTCGGTCACACAGGCAAGCGGTGTTGCCCCTTTCAAGAGGAGCCCCTGCTCTAAGGGGGCGATGGCCACGTTGAGTCGTTCTTTACTCGCCAAGAAAGCCTGCCAACCCTCGACTTGGGTGGGCCGGAGATCGGCGCTGTGTAGCAGTTCTAGGAGAATCTCCCGTCGGCCGGTGGTTTCTGCGGTAAACAGCACCCGCCCCTCGAACGCCTCCAAGAATTCTAACAACCGCGTGATGGGTTGATCGGCATGGGTGCGGAGAATCGAGAGAGTGGGCGGTATTTCAGTTGCAAAAGAGAAGGTTCCTGCACGATGCGGTGCTGGATCGGTCTTGAAAACCACGCGCGGATGGGCATTGAGACCCGAAAATACCTCGTGCGTCTGTAAATAAAGGGCGTGCGGCGGTAATACGGGTCGATCGATGCTGTGACGCACTGATTCGTAGCGGTTTCCTACCTCCTGCCAGAAAGCATCTGCAACCCCTTCTAGGGCGGCCGTGCCGATCACCAGGGTGTCCCTGGGGAGGTAGTCAAAAAGGGTGGCTGTGTGCGCGAAGAACAAGGGTAGATAATACTCGATGCCAGCGGGCGTAAGACCACGGCCCACGTCTCGGTACAGTGTTCCGCTTGTGTCAAAATCAAAGGAGTTGCACCAGGCTTTTTGGAAACGCCCAATCGCCTCTTTGTCCAGCGGAAACTCCCGTGCAGGCAACAACCGGATGGAGGGGATCGACTCATGGGAGCGTTGCGAGATAGGATCGAAGACACGAATCGACTCAACGGTGTCGTCACAGAGGTCGATGCGATAAGGGCGTTTTGCCCCCATCGGGTAGAGGTCGAACAGGCTGCCGCGCACGGCAAACTCTCCGCGCTCCATCACCGTGGTGACGGCACGGTATCCAACGGCCTCTAAGCGACTCCGAAGCGCCTCACGCTGCAAACGCTGCCCCATGTCCAGGAGCAGCGCAGAGGCATCCAAGTACGCACGCGGCGCAATGCGCTGCATGAGGGTGGCGACTGGCACCAAGAGGATGCCCTGGGTTACCGTCGGGAGGTGGTAGAGTGCGGTGAGGCGTTCTGAGATGATGTCCCCATGCGGGGAGAAAACATCATACGGGAGCGTCTCCCAATCGGGAAAACGAAGCACCGAGCGTGCCGCCGTATGCCCCAGATAAAAGCGTAGGTCTTGCTCCAAACGAGCAGCGCCGGCAGTGTCCTCTGTGACCACCACGAGCAGTTTGTTGCATGTGTTGGCAACCTGCGCGATCGCCAATCCCAGGGCGCTGCCGTGCAGTTGGCACCAAGTCATGCGCTGGTTGGGACGGGTCGGAAAGGACGGCACCAGGGGGTCTGCGAGCGGATGGGTCGTCTGAGAAACAATACTCATGTCGGGGTCTTTTGCCATGGATACAGTAGATGCGGTGGATACGGTGGATACGGTGGATACGGTGCTGTCGAAGGCAGGAAACGATCTGTTGTTCATCGTGAATGCTGTTTTCGGGGGACGCAATACCCCCGGATTTCGTCCCTACCAGGTCGTGCGGTTTGGACTGCTTGCGCCGCAAGTGATCGCACGGGGAAGTAGCGTATCCTATTCGTCGATTCGTTTCCCGCTTCCGGGCCGCAGTCTGATTCCGCGCGGTCTCAATTTTATTCGTATCAAATGTTGGCCAACACTGCCTTCTCGTCAGATAGAGCGCAAACTGTTCGATTATCTCTGCCTGATCGCAAGCCGTCGGCTTCGGGAGGTGCCGCGTGCGGTGCATCTGTGGGACTCTCTCCCAGAAACGGCAGCCTTTTGGCACGCCCAGGGGGTGCCGCTGTTGCTCGACCTACAGATGGCACACCCCCGTTGCTACCAACCGTTGATCGAAGCAGGGGCAGTGGATCCAGCCATGCTTGGATCGTTGGAGGATCCTGACACGGATCGGTGTATCACGCTCGCCGATCGTCTGGTCTGCCCCTCGCGGTTTGTGCAGGACAGTTTGCCGCAGGAGGTTCACAAAAAAGCGGTCGTGATCCCCTTTGGGGCGGATCCGGTCACGGAGGCACCCAATCCCGAGACGAACCAACCCTTACGGGTTCTGCGGGTGTTGTTCGCGGGCAATGTCAATGTGCGCAAAGGGATTCCGTTTTTGCTGGAGGCATGGCGTCAATTACCAGCGGAACAGCGCGATTGCGCAGAATTGGTCATCTGCGGCAGACAATTCCGAGAAATGCAGGAAACCGTGGAGGCCGCCCCAGCGGGGATTCGATGGGTTGGTTTTCAGTCAGATATGGCTCCCTGGTTCAAGGCGGCTGATCTCTTTGTGTTGCCAAGCCTCATGGAGGGATCGGCCAAAGCCGTGTACGAGGCCATGGCGTATGGGCTTCCGGTGGTGGTCTCCTCTCATACGGGTTCTGTCGTTGAACATGGCGTAGATGGGTGGGTGGTGCCGCCTGCTGATGCCTTGGCTTTGTCGCAGGCGATCACAGCATTGTTGGGGGATGCTGGATTGCGTCGCCGCTTGGGGGAGGCTGGACGGGCCACCGTAGGACGCTACACCTGGGACGCCTACGCCACTGCGGTTGCGGGTCTATATCCTGAACGCGGGGATCGCGTGCGTTGTGCGCATACCTACCGAGCGCACCATGCACCCCAACCCTTGCGTTGGAAGGTGCATCAGGCGGCACAACGTGTGATGATCCGCTGGAAGGCGCGTGGTCGGTCGATTGGCGGAACAGAGTCTTCTTGGCTGCGGTTCCCGTTTTACCACCATGTTTTTGCGGATGAACGGCGTGGTTTTGCGCGTCATCTAGAAGCCATGCGCCAAGTTGGGGAGTTTATTAGCCTGGATCAAGCGCTTGAACTCATTACGGGGGGACAGCCGTATGACGGACGCTACTTTTGTCTTACGTTTGATGATGGTCTGCGCAACGTGATGACAAATGCTGTACCCTTGTTGATAGAACGTGGGATCACCGCAACGGTGTTTGTTGTTTCTGATTTGGTCACTCAGTCTCTTGGACAGTGGAACGTCGAACAGGGGCGGTTTTTTGGTGCGCGGAGACAACCGGCTGCGTTCTTATCCTGGGAGGATTGCAAAACCCTGCTGGAGAGTGGTTTTTCCATCGGTTCTCACAGCGCGAGTCACCGTCGTTTTGTGACACTTTCCGCAGATGAAGCAGAACACGAATTGGTAGCCTCTAAAAAAAGAATTGAACAGGTATTGGGACAACCGTGCAATCATTTCTGTTGTCCATGGGGGAAACCGGATCGTGATTTTAAGCAAGATCGTGACCCTGTACTGGCTGAGCGTGTTGGGTATCGATCTTTTCTGACGACCCGCTGGGGATCGGTCGCAGTTGGGGATTCACCGTTTGCGATTCGGAGGGTGGGATTGGTTGCAAAATATGGATCTGCCCAACTGAGGTATTTTCTGTCATTATAAAGCGCCATTGCGCTATCGTTCATGGGGTGCGCGAGCACTTAATTTATCATGGGGACAGGAGACGAAAATCGTTTTCGTTCCCCTTCGCCCTCAAAGGGCGTGGATTAGAACGGAGGTTTCAATGAAAAAGATATGGTTAGCATTGTTTTTGGTGTTGCTCCTCCCGCTGCCCTCCTATGCACTGGAACTCTGCGGGAGCTGTGGCGTTGTTTCTGACATTCAGGTGGTCAGGAAAAAAGAGGGGAACGTGGGCAGCGTGGTTGGCGCGTTGGCAGGGGGAATCCTCGGCAACCAGGTGGGCCATGGTGATCCAGGCGCGACGGTTGTGGGTGCAGTCGCGGGGGCGGTGGCGGGTCACTTAGGCGCCGATGCGGCTCGCGACCATGAATGGCATATTGCCATCACGATGCGCGATGGTGATGTCCACACGTTTATCATGACGTCGGATCCGGGTCTGCGTGCGGGGGACTTGGTGCGCGTTGCCGAGGATGGGAACCACCTAGTACCCTATCCCGGGCACCATGCGCATGGGGAGGAAGGCCGCTACGACAGCGAAGAACGCGAACGCGCCATGCGTGAACACGAGGCACGCGAGCGTGAGTCGTATGAACGTAGGAGAGGCGAACACGAAGAGCGTGGGTACAGGGATCAGGGACAAGGCTTGGATCGTGATCGGCGTGGTTCTACGTCCGAACAGCACCAAGAGCGCCCTGTCATGCCTCCTGCGGTGCACCCTGCGTCCCAACAATACCAGAACAGCGTTGGCAATGCCGAGCCTCCTGTAGGGTATCCTTCGTCACAGCAACGCCAGAACAATGTCGGCAATGCAGAGCCTTCTGGAGGGTATCCTGCGTCCCAGCAACGCCAGAACAGCCTTGGCAATGCCGAGCCTTCTGGAGGGTATCCTGCGTCCCAGCAACGCCAGAACAGCCTTGGCAATGCCGAGCCTTCTGCGGCGCATCCTTCGTCACAGCAACGCCAGAACAATGTCGGCAATGCCGAGCCTTCTGCGGCGCATCCTTCGTCACAGCAACGCCAGAACAATGTCGGCAATGCCGAGCCTCCTGCGGTGCACCCTGCGTCCCAACAATACCAGAACAGCGTTGGCAATGCCGAGCCTCCTGTAGGGTATCCTTCGTCACAGCAACGCCAGAACAATGTCGGCAATGCAG
>CAIJYR010000086.1 GCA_903824965.1 uncultured Thiotrichales bacterium | reverse complement strand
GCAGTTGGCTGAGGTCATCCTCTACGTCACGCAGATGGAACTGAAGACCAAGGGCGCAAGTCCACAACGGCTGAGTCCACGCGAACTGCAAGCACTGACGCACCTGGTGAACGAGATTGCGGACAAACTCCACTTTGGTGGCGTGGTGCGGACGGCCACCTGGAATGCGCTCCATGCTGTGGCAGGGAACGTGAACCGTGACCAATTCGAGGTACAACACATTCCGGCATTGGCCACGGAAATACGCCGCTTGCTGGGAGTGGTTGAGCATTACCGTATGATAGCGATGGACACCGAGCAGCGATTCATCCGCCAGGCGTTCAGGGCCGACGGAATGTTGGAGGAGCTTCTTGCTGAGGTTCGTCAACGGCTGGATAAGGCGGCATCGGATGCCATTGTTGGCATCAACAACCGACTGGCTGCCTGGCAAGAACGACAGATCCAGGAACTCCTCACCCGTACTGGCACTGCATTGGCCGCAAACGCATAGCGCACCGTTTCACAGAAACCAGCCCCACCGCCGGAAGGTCGTGGGGCTTTCTTCCCTGGGGCTTGACTCGTCAGCAGGTTAGGGCGAACCTACTAGGAACGCAGCTAGGCTTCCCGTACGGAGGAGTGACGATGACCACGTTAGCGAAAGAATTAGAGACTTACGAAAAATTGCTGCCAAGCCTCCTTCGTGAGCAGGGGAGGTATGCCGTCATCACAGGGGATACGTTGATCGGTGTCTACGTGTCCTACGAAGACGCACTCAAGATTGGGTACGAGCATTGTGGACTGACCCCATTTTTGGTCAGGAAAGTCTCACAAGAGAAGACAGTGTTGCATTTTAGTCGGGATATGGATGTGTTATGCCGAGCGTAAACGTTCCGATCACATCAGATGGTGCCATCGTCAGAATCAGGATTGGCATCTCCATCCCGCGTTTGGGACAAATGCAGCGCCTGAAAATTGCGACCCCTGATCCCGTTGAATGTCGCCTACTCATTGATACGGGTGCGTCCGGCACTTGTCTCGATGGTTGGATTTTCCAGAACCTCGGTCTTGAGCCAAGCGGGATTGCGAATATCCAAACCCCATCGACAAGTGCAGGCAAGCCACACGTATGCAACGAGTACGACGTGAGCGTAACGATCGCACACGATGGACTTCATTGCATCTTCACAGCTATTCCCGTCATAGAATCATCATTCACCCACCATGGTATCGATGGACTTCTAGGACGCGACATACTGAAAGATTGCCTACTCGTCTACAACGGAAACTTGGGCATCTGTACGCTGTCTTTCTAGCAACGACTCACCTAGATTTTGAAAGCCCCACCGCCGAGAGGTCGTGGGGCTTTTTTATGCCCAAAAGGAGGCCCATGAGCAGTCCAACCTACGTGAACGAAGACCCTGTACCCATGACCATTGGCGACATTGGCAATCCGATTGTCATTCAGATCGGCGATGGCCAGTACGCACCGACTGATTATTCCGGTTATCCCAATCTGGTCGTTACCGCCGTATTGACCTTCAAGGGCGACCCCAGCACACCGTATGCCAGCGTGGTTTGTCCCGCTGCGGATGCGGCCCTCGGCCAGTTCTTATTTCCAGGATTCCCCAAAGGCACGCTTGCCTATAACAGCACCACGGATGTGGGCACGCCACCAGGTACCTATGACCTGAGTTTCACAATCGACTACTACGGAGACGGAGCGACTCGCGTTTCCTCGGTCGAGGGAATGCTGGCGATTCGACTTTACGACGCGAGGCCATCCACATGACCAGCACCGCAGCAACCGGAAAACCCGCGCTTTTGTGTGCAGATTTTGCCAATCGACCAACTCTATTTGCCGCCACCTTCCAAGTTGCCGATTACCTCCCGCTCTGTTTTGGCTTTGTTTGTGCGCCGCTTGATGCGTTTGTTCTCAGCGGATGCGTGACCGATGCTTTCGGTTCCTCCTCCGTACCCGTCCTTGAACAGATCGGCACCATGGGCGTCGATCTTCTCGGCGATTTCACGCTGTAACCCTCACAACAATAACAACAGGAAACCCCACATGGGAACTGTACAATACACCGATGACGCCTACACCACCATGGCTTCCACCGTAGGCCCAACCGATACCACGATCAATGTCACCTCCTCTTCTCGGTTTGCGGGAGTTTTGGCCACAACAGGAGATTTCTTTTTCGTGACACTACGCCAAACCGCTACGGGCACGAAAGAAACCGTCAAAGTCACCAACATCGTTGGTACCGTTTGGACGGTCGTGCGGGCAGTCGGGCCGAATGACAGCAATCTTTCCTTCGCATCGGGAGATGGCGTTTATCTACGCCTCGGCACAAATCTCATCGATGAAATCCGCAGTAGCTCAAACCAAACCAAAGCATTGTTCACAACCGCCACAGGAACCGTGGACGTACTCACCGCGATCCTTGGCATTACGCCACAATCGCTAGTCGATGGCATGCAAGTGCATCTCCGCACCCCTGGAAAGAACACTTCCCTCACGCCGACGCTCAACCTGAACACACTCGGCGCAAAGACCATCACCAAGAACAACGGCAGCGCATTGGCCCATGGCGACCTCAATGGAGATGCCCTTTTGCGCTATGTTTCTTCTGGCGCACGATGGGAATTGCTCAACCCGAAGGCGGGTAACGTCAACTGGTTCAGTATCTTGGCCTACGGCGCTGACCCAACTGGAACAACCGATTCCACCGCCGCGATCCAGGCTTGCCTCAACGCTGCCTCTTCTGCGAGGGCAGTCTTCTATGTTCCCCCAGGCACCTACAAACTCATTCCGGCAACCGCCTGGCAAGCGGAAGGGGGTACGGACTATTGTGCGATCTCCATGGTCTCCAACATGGCGATTATTGCAGACCCAGGGGCCACCTTCAGGATAGCGGATGGCGTCTATTCCTATCCAGCCAGCAGAACCCCCATGGAGATGTTTGGGACAAATCAACAACTCCATGATGTGACGATCATCGGTCTGACGATGGACATGAACGGGGCAAACAATGCGCTTGATCCAAGCGATGGAACTTCCCCGAATGTAGATACGTTCTCCCAAGCACACATCAAAGTGAGTGGTGGCACGGATGTGGTTGGGCATTCTGCCTATATCCATGATGTTTACATTGAGCGATGCAGGTTCATCAACGGCCCTGGAACAGTTTGCATAGGCACGAGCCAAACAAACCACGCAGGAGATACCGTTGGTCGTCGTTGGACAGTCAAGAACAACGTTTTCTACAACAACGGAAACTACTCGCAAGACCACAGCACCATCACAGGAAGCGGCCTGAATGGATTGGTGGTCGATGGGAATACGTTTTACACAGATGTTCTGTTTGGGACTTCGAGCTTCTTCGGCCCTAGAGCAGCAATAGAAATCCATGGCCGCAACTCGATATTCACAAACAACATTGTGCAGGGTTATTATTTCGGTGCTTGGGTAACTGCTTCAGCCGATGGCGGTGAGAATGACATTCTCATCACCAATAACGTATTTAATATGGTTACTGGGGGGGGGATATTCTTTCAAGGGCCACCTGTTGCGAACGGAATGGCAAATATCCTTATCGATGGCAATACATTTGAGCTTGTAGATGTCGGTAGCCTTTCGGGATGGGCTACTATAAAGTCCATCATTGAGATCGCAGACTTCGGCGGTTCCTACGGCTTAACGGACATAAGAATTACGAACAACATTACCACAAAGAACGGTACGACAATAGGAAGCGCGTTTGTCAATGTAAGCGCACAGAATATCAGCACCCAGTTGCATAGCCGTATCTTTGTCGAAGGCAATCAGGTCAAGAACTTCGGGTGTGGAGTTGTCGTAGGGACGAACGGTGCAGCAAGTCTTGGTGACATTACGGTTGTAAATAATGACTTCATCGACCTAATCCCCGCTGGGTGGACTGGCGTGAGCGGCATTCCTTGCTGTGGCGTCTACGCCAATACCCGGTATGTAAACAAT
>CAIJYR010000085.1 GCA_903824965.1 uncultured Thiotrichales bacterium | reverse complement strand
GCTCGGTTGCCTTACGTTTTGTCTCAGCCCGCGATACGGCTGCGGACATCGACAAAACGTACGGCCCTCACGGCTACGCGGGGCTCGTCGCACTACGCTTCGCTCCATGTGCTCCTCGTTGGAAAAATGAATGGGATATTGCATTTCTTCTTGATGTGATGGAGCATTGTCCACAGGATGCTATGATTCTAAGGCAAACGTATGACGCTCTAAAACCAGGTGGAAAATTGATCATAAGCGCCCCAGCATTGATGTACTTCTGGAGCCAGAATGACGTCCACGCCAACCATCTAAGGCGATATAATATTTCTGATTATAGACGTTTAGCAGAAGAAACCGGCTTTCATCTCGTAGATGCAAGGTATTTTATGTTTTTCCTTAGTCCGCTCTATTGGCTATCACGCAAGACCAAATCTAGTCATCTGACCAAAGAGGAACTGGAAAAGGCGATACAGAAAGAGCATCAAGTCCCAGGTTGGTTTGTCAATGCTGCTTTAACCAAAATATTCTCCTCAGAGCGATTCTTTGGACACCATTTCCGTTTCCCATGGGGTACCTCTATTCTTGGCATTTTTGAAAAACCAACCGCGTGAGTTTCAGCCCCTAATTCTCGGGCGCTTCATGCAACGATACTACTTGCTGTCCCAGGGAGGCGAGGTCATCCGGTGCAATGTCCAACAACCGCAGCCCTTCTCCCATGACTGCCGAGAAGGCAGGGCCAGCCACTACCCCACCGTAATACGCTCCTTGGCTTGGACTGTCGATCATAATGCCCATCACCAGGCGTGGGTTGGTCATCGGTACCATACCCACAAACAAAGACAAATAGGTGTGTTCCAGATAGACCCCGTGAGAGCCGGCTTTGCGTGCGGTGCCGGTTTTGCCGCCCACACGGTAGCCAGACACCCGCGCTTGCGGGGCTGTTCCCCCGGGACCGACTACCAGTTCCATGATGTCTCGTAGTTGCGAGGCGATATGCTTGTCGATGATCGGCGTACCCGGAATCGGATGATCTTGCGCCAAAAAGGTCACAGGTCGGACGCTACCATCGCCGAGGGTTGCATAGGCACGCACCAGCTGCAACAAACTCACCGAAATGCTATACCCATAGGAGATGACGGCCTGATCGATCTGCTTCCACTTGCTGTACGGTAAAAGGCGTCCAGGCACCTCACCAGGGAATCCACCCCCAGTCAAGGATCCGAAGCCGACACGTGAAAAAACACTCCATAATTTTTCAGCAGGGAGAGAGAGTGCTATCTTGCTCGCCCCTACGTTGCTCGATTTTTGCACCACGCGGGCGACATCAATAAGACCGCATGGGTGAACGTCCGTAATGGTTTTGTTGCCTACCCGATAGGTACCAGGACGGGTATCGATGGGGGTATCGGGCTTATAACGACCGCTTTCAAAAGCCGCCGTGACGGTAAATACCTTCATGGTCGAACCCGGTTCAAAGGTATCGGTCACGGCGCGGTTGCGTCCGAGAGCGGGATCACGGCCAGGGGCGTTGGGGTTAAAGCTTGGCACATTGACCATGGCCAAGACTTCTCCCGTTTGGGTGTCCAAAACCACCGCTGTGCCTGCTTTTGCCTTGTATTTCTCGACCTGATCCTGGACGGCGCGGTAGGCCAGATACTGTAACCGCCGATCAATGGACAAGCGGATGGTGCTTCCTGGATGCGGTTCAGAGACACGTTCGATGATGTCTACGGTGCGCCCGAAAAGGTCTTTGATCACCCTATGTGCCCCAGGCACGCCGCGCAATTGTTTGTCAAAACTGCGCTCTAACCCCTCTTGACCAACATCATCGACATCAGTAAACCCCAACAACTGTCCCGTAACCTCTCCATCCGGGTAGAACCGGCGGTAGTCGCGCTGTAGGGAGACCCCTGGCAGCTCAAGATTTTTGATAGCCTCTGCGAGTTCGGGTTGGATACGTCGAATCAGGTACATGAACTCCTTTTCTTTGTGATCCATCACCAATTTCTTCAGGGTAGCCAGGGGCATTCCCAACAAATTGGCTAGCTCCGGGAATCGGGCTTCGGCTTTCATCAATTCTTGGGGATTCGCCCATACCGAGTCCACAGGGGCGCTTACGGCCAAGGGTTCTCCGAAGCGATCGGTGATCATGCCGCGATGGGCGGGGATCGCCACAGTTCGCACCGAGCGGGCGTCTCCCCTGCTTTGCAAAAAATCTTTGTCTAAGACCTGCAACCACAAGCCCCGCAACAGCAACGCAAGAGCTGCAGCGGCTAGGATGCCCAACAAAATCGTCGCGCGTGCGAGGGGTTTGTCGGGTGGCGTTGGTTCGACAAGGCGCTGTAGGCTGAAAAAGGGACGCAAAGGCGGGTGCAACATGGTGGTGTGCTCAGAGGTCTGCTGAGAAGAATCAGTGGCGGGATGGTTCTTTGGCGTGCTGAAGAATTGTGTATATCTACGGTATACTGCGTTTTCACTTCCGAGTCATGCCGTGAACCCCGTCTATCGTCGTGCCTGCTTTCTGACCGGCAGCCATCAAATTGCCCAGCTTCCGCCCGATGAGGGTGCGGAAGTCGCCTTCGCTGGTCGTTCCAATGTTGGAAAATCCAGCGCAATCAATGCCATCACAGAGATTGGCAGCCTCGCCCGTACCAGTCGCACGCCAGGCCGTACCCAGCAGATCAATTTTTTTTCGTTGGTCGACGGGTACCGTCTGGTGGATCTGCCAGGGTATGGTTATGCCAAAGTTCCGCCTAGTTTACAACGACACTGGCAAGTCGTGTTGGATCGTTACATCCGAGAACGGCGTAGTTTGCGCGGCGTGGTTGTCGTGATGGATGCACGACATCCGCTGAAAGACCTCGACAATACCATGCTCACCTGGTGTGCAGCGATTGCACGACCGGTGCATGTGTTGCTGACCAAGGCAGACAAGCTGAGTCGTACCGAGTCCTTGCAAGCACTGCGCCTCGTGGAGACAGCATTCGCGCAGCATGGACAAGAGCAAGGGATGGTACAACTTTTCTCTGCGACCCATGCCCAAGGGTTAGAGGAGGCTCGGATACGTTTGGATCGTTGGTTCGGATGGTAGCGTGCCAACACCGAGCACTTCCACTGCGAGTAAACAAGCAACCTACGGTTAGATGCCATGCTGACGACATTTTTGAGTATCTCTGCCATTGCCTTGTACGTCTTTGCCGCTGCTGGGTTGGTGCATCGGCTGGTGCGCCCCCCAGAGCGGGGGCCAATCGACAAACGCTCTCTGATCGCCATTGCGTTGCTGGGTACTGTGCTGCACGCAGTCGTCTTGGCGCAAGAAATTCTGACAAAGAACGGGTTTGATTTCGCCTTCTTCCACGCGGCATCTTTGATCACGTGTGTGATGGTGTTGTTGCTGATGCCAGCCGCGTTGGTACGCCCTATCGAAAACCTTGGCATCGCCATTTTACCCATGGCAGCGATTGCCCTTGCCCTAGACTTGCTCTTCCATACCCAACACGTCGTCATTGAGGGCCATGTGATAGGGCTTGATCTCCACATCATTTTTTCTATTCTCGCCTATAGTTTGCTTTCCATTGCCGCTGTACAGGCGCTCTTGCTCGCCATCCAAGAATCACACTTGCATCACAAACGTCCTGGGGGATTCATCCGTTTTTTGCCCCCCATGGAGACCATGGAAACCCTCTTGTTCCAAATGATTGGACTTGGGTTTGCGATGCTCACGATAGCGTTGGCCAAAGGATTTGCCTTTCTACAGGACATCGTCACCCAACACCTCGTTCACAAAGCCGTGCTGTCGATGATGGGGTGGGTGGTGTTTGCTGTCCTGCTGTGGGGACGGTACCGTTTTGGCTGGCGTGGGCGCGTAGCCATTCGTTGGACGTTGGCGGGATTTGTTTTTTTGCTGTTGGCCTATTTCGGGAGCAAAGTGGTCTTAGAGTTGATCCTTGGGGTCGCTACATAGGTTGCCTGATGCCTGGCCGTGCTTAGTGCTCATAGCGCAGGGTATCTCCAGGCTGACTCTCGTAACAATCTTCGGCGGCCATGGGCTGACCCGTGAACAACAACTCACTGACCGTGACAAAGCGATAGCCACGCCTACGCAGTTCAGGAATCAGCGCCGTCAGTGCCTCCGCCGTGTGCCACCCGCGACCGTTGGCGTGTGCCACAACAATCGATCCAGGACGAATCTGGCTCAGAATGCTGTGTACAATGCGTCCGGCAGTTTGGGTACGTGCGGGATCTCCGGCCATGATGTTCCACTGGATGGGATACAGTCCCATGGAAGCTACCGATGCAAGGGCTTTTGCATCACAAATGCCATAAGGGAAACGAAAGACCTTGGGCACGGGAGGAATACGCGAGGCGGCTTCCGGCCCCGCCATCGCTGCACAAGGCAGCGCCAATAAACGCTCTCGGAGCAACTCGTACTCCGCCTGCGCCCAAAGCACCTGATCAATACCCTCTTGATCGTGCAAGATCCGCAAATCGCCATACGTCCAGGTATCGTTGCCGATCTCAAAAAGTGGATCGGCAATGAGTTGCATGCCCTTTTCTGGATGAGTACGGAGCCACTTCCCCCCTGCGAAAAATGTAGCCTTTGCGTGCTGATCACGCAGAACATTCACGATATCAGCATCGTATCCTGTCACTTCTGTCGCTTTCTCAGACAGATCAAAGGTGAGTGCGACGAGTTTTTCACCCTTTGGTGGCATCACGTAGCGAATGGAACGGGCAAACCCTTCGGGCAGGGGTTGCAAAGAGTGCAAGGGGGTTGTGCGCACCGGTGGTGTCTGAAGATCCGGTAGGCCAAAATAAATCGTGTGATCTGTGAACGTTCCGCGTAACCCCTCTGGCTCCCAACAAGCCTCCAGCAGCGATCGCGCCCCGGGACGTGGCGCAGCCGCAGGGGGCGATGCAAATGCAGGAGTGACTGGGGACAGCACCCCGTTTGTTGGCAAGGGTTCTGTCAGCAAGGGTTCTGCCCGTGAGGGTTCTGCCAGTGAGGGCGTAACGCCCCCCATCCAGGTAACGATCCCGAACAGAATGGCCCTGCGTATGCTATACCACATCGACTATCCTCCTAACCGAAAAAGGGCGGTATGATGGCCGGATTCTGCCACAAAAACCACTCTCCCCCACCGGATCAGGGGGAACCGTCGCAACCAAACGAGAGAAATATCGATGAACCATGCACCCTTAGGGGACAGCGATTTGCATGTGTCAAACCTGGCCCTTGGCACCATGACCTTCGGTGAGCAAAATACCGAAGCAGAGGCCCATGCACAACTCGATTGTGCCGTGTCACAGGGGGTCAATTTTATCGATACTGCAGAAATGTACCCCATCCCACCACGCCCTGAAACGGTACATCGCACCGAACAGTATGTAGGTACCTGGCTCGCACACCAACCACGGGATCAACTCATCGTGGCCACAAAAATCACAGGACCAGGCCGTGGTTTCGACTGGATACGCAATGGCCCACGCATTCGCCGTGAACAGATCGACGCTGCACTCCATGACAGTTTGCGCCGCTTACAGACGGATTACATTGATCTTTATCAAATCCACTGGCCCGATCGCTATGTACCGATGTTTGGTGCGACCAGTTATGACGTCGCCCAAGAACGTGAGCACATCCCCATTGTAGAACAACTCCAAGCATTGGCAGACTGGGTGCGTGCTGGCAAAGTACGCTATCTGGGTCTCAGCAATGAAACCCCTTGGGGTGTTGTCGAATTCATGCGTTGTGCAACTACTTTGGGTCTGCCAAAAATCGTCAGCGTACAAAACGCCTACCATTTGCTCAATCGTACGTTTGAATCAGGATTGTCCGAAGTGTGTCGCCATTTGAACGTGGGACTGCTCGCGTACAGTCCGTTGGCGTTTGGATGGTTGACTGGAAAATACCTTGCCAATCCACAAGCGCATGGCAGAATCACTCTTTTTCCTGGTTTCGGTCAGCGTTATACCAAATCCAGTGTACGTGTGGCAACGATTGAATATGTACGCATTGCACAAGAGGCAGGACTAACACCGACCGCTCTGGCGCTTGCCTATGTACGCACCCGTTGGTTCATGAACAGCGTGATTCTTGGCGCAACCAGCGTGCAGCAATTACAAGAAAATCTGGACAGTTGTCGTATCACGCTTTCTACCGAGACTCTGGAACAAATCGAAGCGGTACACCAAAAATACCCAAACCCTGCGCCGTGATCAATCAGCAATTCAACCAACAACAAAGGTTGATCTACTCATAAGTTTAAGCGGAGGTGCTTGAATCGAGACGCTGTGCTATCGCAATCATTGATTTTGCTAACGGAGGAATGCGTCCAACCCGTTCAAAACAGATATTGCAGAAACCAGCTTCTTTGAGCAGGATGGTGAGTGTGTTGATAGACCAGAATTTAATGTGACCGTGTTCCCATAGCGCCGTAAAATGCGCGTCCATTTTTCCTATAAGAGCTATCGTGAGGTTTTTCCAGTAACCATGATACGGCGTTGACAAGAGAGCAACCCCACCGTTCTGCAGCAGTGAGAATAGTGTTGCTGCGTATTGGCGCGGAAAATAAACATGTTCAACCACTTCTAGGCTCAACACGACTGGAAAGCGTCCGTACCGTTTGACTAAGTCATCATAGGCTGATCCTGCATAAAGCTTCAGTGCGGGATAGTGGCGATTCGCATAGCGTATGCCATCGCTAGACGAGTCAACGCCGATGACATCCCAGCCGCGCTGGGTAAGTGTGTGCGCCACACTTCCGTTACCACAGCCAAGCTCAAATAACCTGCGTTCGCCTCCCGCACGATCTAAGTCATCCAGCTGTTGTAACACCGTTGGTAATAAATAGTCATGTGCGTGGTTATGGGCAGCATCGGTGTATTGATACCCTGAGAGACTGGAAAGATCATTCATGGACAAACCTCTGTGAAAGTCAACTGCACTTTTTGTCCATATGAATCAGTGCATACGCCGAGTGGTTGTGAATCGACTCGAAATTCTCGGATTCTACCGTATAGGCACTGATCCGATCATGGGCATTCAGTTGGGCAGCCACATCGCGCACCATGTCCTCCACAAATTTCGGGTTCTCATAGGCACGTTCGGTGACATATTTCTCATCCGTGCGCTTGAGGAGGCTGTATAACGCAGAGGATGCCTGTTTTTCCACAAGATCAATCAATTCCTCGATCCAAACGAAACCCGCCGTGCGCACAGTCACAGTGACATGCGATCGCTGGTTATGAGCGCCATGACAGGAAATTTCCTTAGAGCAGGGACAAAGGCTCGTCACAGGTACAACTACTTTGATCCAGAGAGTCGGTGTTTTGCCCTGAATCTCACCCACAAAGGTTACGGCATAATCCATCAGGCTCTGCACGCCAGACACAGGAGCAGTCTTACGAACAAAATAAGGAAATGTCATCTCAATATGACCAGCCTCTGCCTCTAGGAGTTTAGTCATCTCCACCAACATGTCCTGAAAAGAACTAGGTGTGATCTCCCGTTCGTGATGGTTGAGGATTTTGACAAAACGCGACATGTGCGTACCCTTAAAATGATGGGGTAGATTCACGTACATGTTGAAATGGGCAACGGTGTGCTGCTCACCGCCACTGCGCTCACTGATCCGCACGGGATAGCGGATATCTTTGATACCGACTTTATCAATAGCAATCCGTCGGGTATCTGGGTCGTTTTGAACATCAGCGATGGTGGGATTGGTCATGGTTCTTTTCTTTCAGCGAACACTGTCGTTAGGAGGGAGGTTGGAGGGAACGGGGTTGGAGGATAGGTAGCGCACAATCCCTGCAGCGTCAAGGCCCAACTCAGCCAGGAGATCGGCGCGTGTGCCCTGATCTGTAAAACAATCTGGTAAACCCAGGTGTTCAATACATACACTGACCCCCATTGCAGCCAAACATTCGGCCACGGCGCTCCCCGCTCCCCCTTGGATGGCATTCTCTTCGAGGGTAATCAACCGTTCGTGTGTGTGTGTAAGTTCGACGAGGAGTGCTGCATCCAGCGGTTTGATGAAACGCATGTTTACGACCGTTGCGTTGATCGATTCAGCGGCGACCAGCGCAGGGGCAACCATGCTTCCAAAGGCAAGAAGCGCCACCCGTTCGCCTTTGCGACGCACCTGGGCGCGGCCCAGGGGCAAGGTGGTCATGGTGCGCTGCACCAAAACGCCAGGCCCAGTACCACGAGGATAACGCACCGCAGCCGGTACACCCAATAAAAATCCGGTGTACAACATCTGGCGGCATTCATCTTCGTCAGCGGGGGCCATGAGCACCAAGCCAGGAATGCAACGCAAAAACGAGAGGTCAAAAGCCCCCGCATGCGTGGGACCATCGGGGCCAACAATGCCTGCTCGATCGATGGCAAAGAGCACAGGCAAGTTCTGCAATACAATGTCGTGGATCAGCTGATCGTAGGCCCGTTGCAAGAACGTAGAATAAATGGCGACGACGGGTCTGCGTCCTGCGCAGGCGAGGCCCGCAGCAAACGTGAGCGCGTGCTGTTCTGCGATCCCAACGTCAAAATAGCGATCGGGATAGCGTTCAGAAAACCGCACAAGCCCCGACCCCTCGCGCATAGCGGGGGTGATGCCCACGAGTCGATCGTCCATAGCAGCCATGTCGCACAACCAATCCCCAAAGATCTGGGTATAACTTGGGCCTGCGTCTTTGGGGGAGAACAACTCTCCAGTATCAGGGTCAAAAGCACCGACCCCATGGTAGGCACAGGGGTTGTCTTCGGCGGGTAGATAGCCCTTGCCTTTGGTGGTCACGATATGGAGCAGGCGCGGCCCCTTGAGTGCCCGAAGATTCCGAAGGGTACGTACAAGAACAGGCAGATCATGCCCATCGACTGGTCCGATGTAGTTGAACCCAAGCTCTTCAAACAAGGTGCCGGGCACCAGCATCCCTTTGATATGCTCTTCTGCACGACGCGCAAACTCCCACACAGGCGTGCGAATCTGAGAGAGAACCCGCTTGCTCCCCTCGCGCATACTGGAGTAGACCGGCCCCGAAAGAATGCGTGCTAGATAATTGGAGAGTGCCCCTACATTCGGAGAAATGGACATTTTGTTGTCATTGAGAACAACCAACAGGTTGGCCTCCAGAGCACCCGCATGGTTCAGTGCCTCAAAGGCCATACCCGCAGTCATCGCACCATCCCCAATGATGGCGACCGCCTGAGGTGGCACGCTCGTGTTTGTGCCAGCCATGACCATGCCCAACGCAGCACTAATCGACGTGCTCGAGTGTCCCACACCAAAGGCATCATAGGGACTTTCGTCTCGTTTGGGAAAACCAGCCAATCCACCCTTTTGACGCAGGGTATCCATGGCAGCCCGTCGCCCGGTGAGAATCTTATGGATATAGGCTTGATGACCTACATCCCACACCAAGCGATCGTCGGGGGTGTTGAATACGTAGTGCAATGCAAGGGTCAGCTCGACCGTACCGAGGCTCGCAGCCAAATGACCACCGGTACGTCCCACGGATCGGATAAGAAACGCCCGTAGTTCGTCAGCCAAGATAGGAAGGTCTGCTTCCGGCAGGAGGCGTAGATCGTGCGGTGAGTCGATGGTATCAAGCAGGGGAGTGGTGCTGTCCTCGGCCATGGGTTCGCGTAAGATCCTTGAAGAAGGGGAGGATGCGGCAGCTCCGGTGAGGGTAACGGTACGTGAATCCTGGTGTTCAAGTCTGGTTTCTGTTCACCAAGCACGCGGCAGAGGCGTCTTGATGATGATACGCTTACCATCCAGTTCGATATAGCCACCTTGTCGGAGGCCCTTTAAGATCCGACTCACCATTTCCCGTGAAGCCCCCACCATGTTTGCGATCTCTTGTTGCGTGATGTGATCGACCACCCGCTTGTGATCGACTTCTACGGATCGTTGCAATAATAACCGAACCGTGCGCCCATAGACATCCAGGAGGGCAAGGCTGGTAAGATCGTCGTCCAGTATGCGGATGCGTTTAACCAGGGATCGGATCAGATTCATCAGGACTTCGGGACGTTGTCTCGCCCATGCCAGAAAGTCTTGTTGTGTGATGGTCCATAAACAACAGGGTTCAAGGGTCATCACGGAGGCAGCACGGGGGTCTTCATCTAGCAACGACAGTTCACCGAAGTGGTCTTTTCCCTCTAAAATACCAAGGATAAACTCGTTTCCGTCTTTGTCGCTGACAAACACCTTTACAGTTCCCGTATCAATGAGGTAGAGGGAGCTGGTTTTGTCCCCTTGGGTCATGACGATGGTGTTCCGTGGGTAGTGCTTACGGACGATGCGGGCACGCAGGGTGGTAAGATCTTCTGCGGACAATCCGGAGAAGAGGGCAATTTTTTCAAGCATCATGTAACCTCTACAGGTTGGCAGAAGCAGAAGTGGTCAGCACACCGAGTATGCGTATCTGTAATCATCACATCCCTTGCTACGGGTGTACCGAAGGGGGGGTGTCATTATATCGCCACGGAGCGGCGGCTAGATAACTTTGGAATCCATTCACATGGGTAAGACCATTGCAATAACCAACCAGAAGGGTGGTGTAGGTAAGACTACCACCACCATTAACTTGGCTGCCTGTCTTGCGGCTAACCGACACCGTGTGTTGTTGGTGGATCTGGATCCCCAAGGGAATGCCACTATGGGGAGTGGTGTAGACAAGAACCGCCTAGACAAAGGGTCAAGTTACGAAGTCGTGATGGGTACGCTGCACCTCTCAGAGGTAGCCGTGTCACTTCCCGAAGCGGGGTACACGCTGTTGCCCGCCAACGGGAACCTGACAGCCGCCGAAGTAGAGTTGCTCGACGCCAAACTGCGGGAACAACGTCTGCGTCTTGCGCTCTCGCAAGTGCGAGAGAAGTACGACTTCATTTTGATTGATTGTCCACCGTCGCTCAACATGTTGACGGTCAATGCGCTGGTGGCTGCACACGCCGCTTTAATCCCGATCCAGTGCGAGTATTATGCGCTGGAGGGACTGACTGCGCTCATCACAACCATTGAAAAAATCCGCCTCAAACTCAATCCCAAGTTGCGTATCGCGGGATTGTTGCGCACCATGTTCGATCCACGGAATAACCTCGCCAACGAAGTCTCAGGCCAGCTTTTGACCCATTTTCGGGAGCAGCTGTACACCACGATCATTCCCCGCAATGTTCGCTTGGCAGAGGCACCGAGCCATGGTCAGCCCGTGTTGCTCTACGATCGTGCTTCTCGCGGTGCCCTAGCGTATCTTGCGTTGGCCAGTGAGATGGCGCGTCGTGAGGCCAGCGTACCCGAGTAGGTGGGTAGGAGTGGGGTCGCCTCGCCTCAGATGAACCAGCGTCATCGGCGCGTGACAACAGCACCCCTCCTGAGCCGTTCCGGTTACAGTTACAATAGAAATCAAGAAGGGCCAGGCAGGATTTCACGAACGCCGCTCGTGACCTTATCGACTGCGATCACTTGCAGCGACTCTGCTTTTTGATAGCCACGGGGGAGTTTCAACCCACGTTTGGCTCGTTGGCCCATATAGTGTTCTAACTCTTTACCCGACAAGGACAGTATTCGTTTTCCAGATCGAATCCCCACCCCTTCTCCTGGTTGTACCAAGATCCAGCCGAGCACATGCTCCCGTTCTTCGCCTATGGAGACAAGGCTCATCAATTTTACGCCTTTCCCACGCGGCATTCGAGGCAGTTCTTCCACAGAGAACAATAAGAGGTGGCCCGTATTGGTGAGCACGACCAAACGCGAGGCCGGATCGGTAAGGGGCAAAGGAGGCAGTACATGGGCACCTTCTGGTACGGTAATGACTACTTTGCCCGCACGATTGCGAGTAGAAAGGTCATCCAGGGTCACGATGAATCCGTACCCCCTATCCGTGCCCAGTACGAACGATTCTTCGGGGGCACCCATCAGGACGGTCAGAAAAGCAGCGCCCGTGGGCGGCGCACACCGACCGGACAGCGGCTCCCCCTGCCCTCTCGCCGAGGGCAACGTATGGGCAGGGAGGGCAAAACTCCGTCCGGTGCTGTCGAGAAATATCGCCGATTGGTTGCTGCGCCCTCGCGCACTGGCTAGGAAGTGATCGCCTGCTTTGTAATTGAGGGTGGTGGGATCGAGTTCATGCCCTTTTGCCGCACGTATCCATCCCCTGGCGGAAAGTACCACGGTCACGGGTTCTGTGGGTGCGAGGTTGGCTTCGTCGATGGGTTTGGCGGGTACGGGCACCACCCTGACGATGGGTGATCGGCGCGTATCTCCGTATTGTTCGGCATCTGCCTGAATTTCTTTTATAATCAGTTGCTTTAAAATACTCTCATCACCCAAGGTGCGTTGCAATGCGTCGCGCTCTTGTGCGAGGGTTGCCTGTTCCCCTCGGATCTCCAGCTCTTCGAGTCGCGCAAGATGGCGCAATTTCAGTTCTAAGATGGCCTCTGCTTGGGGTTCCGAGAGGTGGAAGCGATCCATGAGTGCTGGTTTTGGGTATTCGTCGAACCGGATGATGTGAATCACCTCCTCGATGTTGAGGTAGGCGATCAGGAGTCCTTCTAGGATATGGATCCGACGTAGGATACGATCCAAACGGTGTGTCAAACGCCGCCGGACGGTGCGTGTTCGGTAGATCAGCCACTCACTCAGCAACTGCAAGAGATTCTTGACTTGGGGTCGACCGTCTAGGCCGATGATGTTGAGGTTGACACGGTAACTGCGCTCTAGGTCGGTGGTGGCAAAAAGGTGGGCCATGAGTTCAGTAGCATCGACCCGATTGGATCGTGGCACGATGACGAGACGTGTTGGGTCTTCATGGTTCGATTCGTCGCGCAGATCCTCGACGAGCGGCAGTTTTTTGGCTGCCATTTGTGCAGCGATCTGTTCTAAGACCCGTGCAGGGGAGACTTGGTAAGGAAGCGCCGAGATCACGATGTTGGGGTTGCCGTCGTCGTCTTTCGCCCAGCGAGCACGCATCCGTAGCGACCCTCCTCCACTGCGGTAGAGGCGGATCAGGTCTTCGGGGGGTGTGATGATTTCTGCTTCGGTCGGATAATCCGGGCCAGGGATCAAAGCGCACACGTCTTCTAGGGTGGCTTCCGGCTGCTCCAGCAGATAAATGCACGCACTGGCGACTTCTCGCACATTGTGTGGGGGAACATCTGTCGCCATGCCCACTGCAATGCCGGTGGTTCCATTGAGCAAGATGTGTGGCAAACGGGCGGGCAGCAACGGAGGTTCCTCTAGGGTACCGTCGAAGTTTTGCACCCAGTCCACCGTACCTTGATCAACTTCGGCAAGCAGGACGTCCGCGAAACGGGAAAGCCGTGCTTCGGTATAGCGCATGGCAGCAAAGGATTTCGGATCGTCGGATGACCCCCAGTTGCCCTGTCCATCGATGAGCGGATAGCGAAACGCAAAGGACTGTGCCATCAGCACCATGGCTTCGTAACAGGCGCTGTCTCCGTGGGGGTGGTACTTGCCGAGGACGTCCCCGACGGTGCGTGCTGATTTTTTTGGTTTGGCACCGGCGGCAAGCCCAAGTTGGGACATGGCATAGATGATCCGTCGTTGCACGGGTTTCAGTCCATCGCCGATGTGTGGCAGGGCGCGATCGAGGATGACGTACATGGAATAATCCAGGTATGCCTTCTCGGTGAAGGTAGACAGGGGCAGTTGCTCTGTCCATTCGGTGTTCTGAGAGGGGGCGATGGTCATGGAGATGGCTGTGGGGATATATTCTATAAGTTGTTGTTTTTCATGGGCCGCATCTGGATGTGCGGGGCGAATTACGTTATCATCACGGGGTCGAGCATCCTACCAAGCAGGGGTTTTAAAGCATGAGTTTGCTGTGGGGTAAATGTCTGGATGTACTCGAAGGTCAACTACCTTCTCAGCAGTTCAACAACTGGATCAGACCCCTGCAAGTGTTGGAACAGGATGAACAACTGCGGCTGTTGGCACCCAATCGGTTTGTACTGGATTGGGTCAACGAGCATTTTCTGGATCGCATTCTAGACGCAGTGAGCCGTTTTGGGGATGGTAAAGAATGGGATGTGGTGGTAGAGATTGGCGCTGCCCGACGAGAAGAACGGCCGGGCCGTGCGTTGGATGCTGTCGTCCCCCACAACCATCGCCTCAATGCGGAGTATACGTTCTCTACCTTTGTAGAGGGCAAATCCAATCAAATGGCCAAGGCGGCTGCCTTTCAGGTGGGCGGCAGTGCGGGAGCGGCCTTCAACCCTTTGTTTATCTATGGTGGTGTGGGTCTTGGGAAGACACACCTGATGCACGCAGTAGGGCATTTGGTGGTGCAGCGCAAACCCTCTGCCAAGGTGGTTTGTTTGCATTCGGAGCGTTTTGTCTCGGACATGGTGAAAGCCATCCAGCAGAATGCCATCAATGACTTCAAGAAATTTTATCGGACGGCGGATGCGCTGCTGATTGATGATATTCAATTCTTTGCGGGCAAGGGGCGTTCGCAAGAGGAGTTTTTCCACACGTTCAATTCGCTTGTAGAGGAGCAGCGTCAGGTAGTGATGACCTGCGATCGCTATCCCAAAGAAATCAGTGGGTTGGAAGATCGGCTCAAATCGCGTTTTGGGTGGGGTTTGACGGTGGCGGTGGAGCCGCCGGAGTTGGAGACCCGTGTAGCGATCCTCCAAAAGAAGGGTGCGGAGATGCGTGCTGTGCTGCCGAATGAGGTAGCCGTCTTTGTTGCGAAGCGTGTGCGGTCGAATATTCGTGAACTAGAGGGTGCGTTGCGGCGGGTGGTTGCCAATGCGCGTTTTACAGGACGACCGATCACGCTAGAATCGAGCCAAGATGCCCTGAAGGATTTTTTGGCGGTGCAGGACAAGTTGGTAAGCATTGAGAACATCCAGAAGACGGTAGCAGAGTATTATAAGATCAGTGTGTTGGATTTGCACTGCAATCGGCGTACCCGCACCATTACCCGTCCTCGACAATTGGCCATGGCGTTGGCAAAAGAACTGACACACCACAGCCTTCCTGAAATTGGGGATGCGTTTGGTGGACGGGATCACACGACGGTTTTGCATGCGTGTAGAAAAATAGAAGAGTTACGGGTAGAGGATGCCCGCATTCGGGAAGATTTTCTTGCGCTCTTCAAGGCCATCACGGCATAAGGTTGTTGATGGGGTGATCCATGACTTCTGAAGAAGAAACTCCTCTTATTAAATCAGCATGGGAAGCATATACTGATGGCTCGATACGACTCAGTCGTACCGAGTTGAGTATTCTTTTTGCGTTGGCGAAGATCAACACGAGCATCAATGTAGGGAAACAATTCCAACATTATTACGATTTATACAACAAAGATCAGAATCTGTTACCAAAGAATCAGAGACCTGCTTTTGATCTCATTACAAGCAATTCTAATGTGTATGTGAGCCTGGTCGTCAGTCTTAGGAAATCGCAGAAATTTACATTTTTACCCAAGTTTCTTCCAAGAATAGAAGATTCGTTCAGGAAAATAGCGTGTTACAAAGCTGTTGCTGATAGAGAAACACTGCCACTGCCAGAAGAGATGCAAGCCATCAAGCGTGCTGTAATACGTTTGGGGATGTTAGAGGAGTACGATGATTTTGTAGTGGTGTGCCCACCGTTGCAGAGTACTGAAGAACCAACCACAGTGAGGAAGATGGAGGGTAGGTTAGGGGATGTTTTCTGGAAGCGACACGAAGAGATATATTTTGAGGTGCTAAGAGTTTTTGTCAGACGTTACTTTGAAACGATCGGCACAGAACGGCTGACAATGCAGCTGTCGGATGTATTGTTGCTGGTGATTTTCATTCTGACAGGCATCATGCCTGATCCTGAGACAAAAGAGCACGCTACGGTGGTGGCTGCTATCCAATCAATAGAAGATAGCATTGTATCGGTTCTTAAGGAAATAGAAGAAACCAATGCATCAACGCCTTTTGGGGAGAGTGTCAATCGAATCAGGCGTGCTGTTGAAATCATTAAGACAAGCCTCTCTGAACTGTCCAAAAAGCTCCAAAGGCATAGTAAGGTAATTGGGGGTATCCAGGTTGTTCTCACAGACTCCCTAAAAGGATTTTTTAGTAAACAATCGACTACACCTCCCTATTTTCCTGACCAAAAGGCTCTTCTTGGGTTTACGGAAGTATTCTCTAAGAGGCATCAGCAAGAGCAGTTACCATGGATGATGCCTGATCTGCATAAATTGAACCATCAATCTTTGATTTATGCGCCCTTTATTTTTGCTTACATTCATTCTGGGTCTATTTTCTGTTTGATGATACCGGAGCCAGAGAAATTATTCTTCTGGTTGAAATTCTATTCGACAAGGACGGGAGCATATCGTGATGACGTAAAGTTCTCCATGGGCGTTACAAAAACAGTTGTGCCCTTTTCGGAGGCAGTGATATCAAACAATCGTCGATCAAAAGATTCTCTCATTACGCGCAAACCTGAGGAGATGATGAGTCCTTTTGATATACGCGTGGACAATAAAGAGGGTATCCTGCTGCTGAATGTGATCAACAAGGGCCATGCGCCGGTTCATGTCTATTTGTTCTCACCAGGAGACTTTGTTCCGAGCGAGTTTTCTGATTTTCAGAAAGCGACGTCCCTTTGGAAACAAGTAGCTATGGATAACCCTTCGTATGTTATCTCCAAGGAAACGAAGAAGAGAATAGATGAATGGCTCCTCTTGGTACAAGATCCTGTGCCTGAGGTGCTGCAGCCTGTCATGCTGCAGCAGAGTAGCGATTCTGCTTCTAACCATCCTTGGCGGCATAAGCTTGATTTGTCCAGACTGACATACAATGCTTTTCGGTTTCCTGGCATGAGAATGCACAATCCCGTGCGATCACAGCACTCCACAGAAACGAGGCATGAACCGCAGGTGAAAGTGACGCACAATATGCAACAGGAAGAGTTTCGCGCGATAATATTGCTCAACGATTTCCTACGCAGCGCAGTGATACAAAACAACAGGGACACACAAGAAAAAGACCTCGTATTTCTTCTTGAGAAGATGCATGCTCGCAAACACTTAGAGGATGTGTATCCTGCCTTGTGTCCTCTGAGTAAAACAGAGCATCTATTGGAACTGCACTCCCAGAAAGGCACTTCGTAGAATGCAAAGGGTGAACGAAAGATGAGCGATGCTGTGTTGTGGCCAGGAATAAGCAGGTATTTGTCGACACAACAAGTGTCCACCATGGTATCGTTTGGCCTCTATTGGATGTATTGCCAGGACTCTGTAGAGGAGACATCTCTCTCCAAGGCAAAGGCTGTGCAATCGTGTATCCAGCGTATCTGTTCCGAGCCACCCACAGCGGAGGACTGGGAGCGGCTCCCACTAGAACACCAGCACGCGATTCTGTCTGCTTTTAGAGCAATATCGAGTTCTGAGACAATGCTGAGAGAGGCCGTTGGTTTTTTTAAGCGAACAAATCATTATACACAGATTAAACATACGTATGCTCAGGCAGTCAATACCATCCTTGCGGATGATGCGGTGTCGACGCCATGTGAGCAGGGCGAGATCGGTCATTTTATCGTGTTGCGTTCGGGCATTGTTAAATTTTCTTTATTTTATCATGAGATAAAAAAACTTGAATCAGAAGAAAGGATCGTAGTACAAGAGCAAGCAGCAAAAGAAACAATTACTCTCTTAGAGGGCACTCCTTATTCAAGAATACAGTTGGCTTATATGGCCATGGCCATTGCTACCGACACCGATGAATCTCTGGAAGCACCTGTAAAATCAAAATACATTGCGAGCCTTGATGATCTGGACGAACCAGAAACCAGCGTGCGTGCGTTGCCTGTGATGACAGATGAGTTAAGAGCTGCACTCAAGGAAATGGCGTGGAACGCATTAGATCCGAAATATGTGTTGCCTGAGATGTCAACGTATTGTGCTGCTTTGTTCACAAAAATATTTTCCGAGACCCACAGAAACGCCAAAGAGGAGGCTGAACGGGCGATTGTGGCAAGTACAGGAAACACTTTTCTCTCCAATTACTATCAAGAGAGAATCAACGACTCCTTGTTGATAACTAACGACCAGCATTCCATCCCACAAGTCAAAGAAGAACTCATTGCACAGGTTGCCAATGTCAGTCATACAGCGCAGATCGGCATTTTTTATTATCAGAATACTTTCTTTTTCTCAGAGGATGTTTTTCTGGTCTCTGTTTTCTCTTACGAGATTGCGGGGACTATAAATGATGCTTCTAATCGCCAGAGGTTCGATCGGAAGAAACTACGATCGGTGATGAGCCAGTATTTCCCAGAAACCAATGTCTATGACGACATTCGTACCTTGATCTTGGCACTTGACAATCATTCGGATGCAGAGTTCCTACCCGCCGTTATTGAATCGGTACGTCGCAGACCGTATTTAGAAACTTTGCTAGATCTACCCATTCCTACCCTGGAGCGTTGCAAGCCTGTTTTGATGCGTGTAGTTCGTGATGCGAAGCATACCACGCTACAAACTGCCTATACCCGCTCCCAAGTATTCCAGCGATTTTCACCGCAAGGATTGATCGACTACCTACAGGTATCGCTAGAAAAAGCAACCCCTCTGTATGTCAATGTTCTTGGTAAAATCACGCAAGTCAGCATATTGGATGCGTTGAAAGCCTGTGTATCCTCCAATCCGGTGTATGCTTCGTTAAACCCACAGGAGATTGCCTTGTATGCAACACCTGACGAAGCATATGGTTTGCTCCATAAAGTTGCATCCTTGCTCAGTGACAAAAAAGAAGATACACATACGTCGTTTGATACGTTGTTCGCGATCTTATCGTCTCTTCGCAAAACAGGATGTGCCTCTGAAAAAGATATTGTACTCTTCCGATCCATCCTACCTCAGAAATTGATGCGATTGTTGACAGATAAAATCACTGCTTTTGAAGGGCTGCAAGAAAGAAATACGTATAAGACGACTGTTTTAACAGTGCTCACAGGCTTGCAAAGGATGGTGCAGTCTTCGCTTTCCGAGAAAGAATGCCTTTGTTCCGAGGACATCAATCTATTGTCTGTCGCTGATCAAGCCATCCTCAGCAACATTGCCCTTCCCGTTGGATGGCTGATGAAAGACAAATCGGGAGAACTCCTCTACACCTTAGAAGCGCAGAAAGCACTTTCTCTTGCAAAGTCTTTTGTGCATGAGAAATATAACCAATTGGTTGACCTTGGAGACTTCCAAACCGATCTTTTGGTCGGTGATATTCGTTGGATCACCCTGGCGGGTTTGTTTTTACAGAGGAACATGCTGGCTGCCAAGCCTTTTCTTGCCCACGATGCGGCGATTCCGCCCTTCTCGCCTCTGGCGCTCAAGAAATGGAGTCTCTTTGTCCTTGAGAATGCTACACAAGACCTCATCACCGCTCTTCATAACCACCCATTACTGACCCTTCTGGCCAAAAAAGACATCGTGGCTGTGACGCGGCAGGTCATAGAAAGCCTGTCTGTCGTTTCTACAGAGTGGCCAAAAGAAATCAACAGAATACAAGAATCACTGCGTACAACAACGCCCCATTTGCTGGTGGTATGGGATACAGTCTTCTATAACGAAGTGGATTTCTGGACAGCCATTTTCGAGAGGCGGCTTACGAAAGCACGATCCATGCGTGACCTATCGTCGATTTTGTCGGAAATGTTGCCCGATGGTTCTTTGGACGTCACCGATACCCTCGAAGATCAGGATGCATACACAGAGTCAGAAATGGTTTTTGTTCCGTTTCTGAACAGCGATATTCCAACATTTCTACACATCGCTGGCAAGATCCTAAAAGATTCTCCGTCAGAAATCGATATGGGGTGGGTCTACGAAAAAACCAGAACCTTCCGTCCGTTCTTGCTTCTCTTGAAGCATCTATTCCGCATCCATGGTTTCATCCTCACACCAGAAAGCATTGCTTTCTTACAAAATAGATTGTCCAAGCCAGAGGAAAGCCACGACCTCAGGGTAAACGTACTCCCAGAAGGAGTTGTTTCTTTCAGAATGGGTATCGATCCGAGAATGTTGGAGATAGACCGACTTGCCTCCGCGCCACCCATTTATTACAGTAGCACGTATTGCCTTTCTGAGGGCGAGATCATAGCAGCCTATCTCAACAACCTCTTGAATCCGCAAGAAAGCTATCCTTATGAGGCAGCATTCTCTGAGGTTGATTGGTTCAAGTTGTTCTCATGGGGTTCTTTAGAAGCCATTCGTCAGATAGTGTCACAAGTGTTGTGCGCTCCTTTCCCTGAGTTTCCAGAAAAGTATCCGCTCTCCACAGGGCTTGGCTATAAGGATAGCTGGAGACAGATCCTGGAGATCATGAACGCATTCCTGGAAATGGTGCATGAGCATCCTGAACGGTTGTTGGAACTTTTCCGATCCTGTTTCCCAAAAAATCCTGAAGAACAACCAGAACGAGCCTGGCTCGACCATGCACTCGCGGTCATGGCCATGATGATATTTTGGTCAAGACACAAAAAGCTCTCTCGCGAAGATCAGTTGATCTATGCTCTGTCTGGTTTGTGGCACGACCTCGGCATGATCGATTTCGGTGGAGCACTCACCCCCAGCAGAGCCAGCCTAAAAGAAAACAATCTTTGGTTCAACGAATACCTAACCCACCAGAAAGTAGGGGCAGACCTCTTTACTGCCGCATGGGAGCGTTGGTTTCCTCAGCACGATGGCGTACACAGGCACAAGAAAAGCATTTGCGATGTTATCCTGTATCATCATGTGAAACCACGCAATTCCACCGAAAATGCCATTATCCAAGCAATAGATGAGATGCCAGCCATTTGTTACATGGCAAACAGCGTCGCCGACGCCACCACGAGTGTGATGTATATCCACCTGAAGGGTGCTGGTTTTGAAACCATCCTAGAGAAGATGCTCGCCAACCTGCTGCGTAGTGACGGTGGTAAATTTCACATTCCCGTCAAAATACGTGAGTTATTTCCCGCTTTTTGCGCACTCATCAAGAACATCGTGTTACAAAAATAAACCGCCAGCGGTGCATGAGGCTCATTTTGCGACCAACCACCCTCCCCTAGGAAGCAGGGTCGATCCAGAACGAATGGGACGATGGGTGGTGAAACAGAGTGCCGAGGGATTTTCACCCGCGCTGAGGGGGCGGGGGGCAGACCAGCGACACCGACGCACCACCGTATGTGCTTGCTGAGTGGGTGCTTTGGCGATCCAAGCCAGACCGTAGGGTGTCTGTCGAATGCGTCCGAACAGATTCCCAGTGTATATGACCTCAATTTGGTAGGATGACCGAGATGGCAACGTGAAAGACAGGTGTTCCACCACGTTGTAGGGGCTGATCGATTCAGCAACGACCTGACGGGTTGCGGTGTCTCGGATGATCAGATCTAGATCGGCGTGGCCGGACTCTCCGGCAACCATCGACGCAGGCGCAAAGCTACGATCCCGAAACCAGCTCACGGTCACGGTCAGCACCGTATTGGCCGGAAGAACCTCTCGAATAGGATAGACATTGGTTTGCCCGATGCCCACCTGTCCCTGATCCCACCCCGTTTTTCCGATGGTACCCCCTCCGACGCCAGGAATATCACGGGTCTCGGATCGCAGGTATTGCTCGTAGGCTTGATCTAGGTTGAACGCACCCGCACCACTGATCCAATCGAGTGCTTGGGTAGTGATCACACCGCCAAGGCCATTGGGGTGTGGGGTTTGACCGTTGTTCCAGCCTGGCATTTTGTCTGCGCTGTTGAGCACAACGGATTTGAGGACGCGAGCATCACGTGCGTCTGGGTGATCGGCGAGGTATGGGTCGTTTTTGCTGGCATCGATCAGCGTTGCGATACCACTTGCGACTACCGGTGCGGAAAAACTCGTGCCTTTGACATCCATGCGGTAGGCATTGGGTTCGGCGCTGCCGTGGCTCCCGGGAAGGCTTGGTTGGTTGCCCCCGGTTTGTCCACCATAATGGGCTGTGGTGAGGTGGGTACCGGGCGCAACGAGATCCACCTCTGCACGGGCGCTAGGCACTGTCCCGTGGACGGGGTCGGAGTAATCCTGCGGGCCACGACTGCTAAAAGTGGCAACTTTGTCATAGACATCTGTGCCATTGTTTTGTAAGGCACCCACGGCGATGTTGTTATAGCCTGACCCCGGGCCGCCCACCGTATTAGGGGCAGGCCCCGCATTGCCTGCCGAAACCACCAGGGTAGAATGCGGATGCTGATTGGCAAAACCATCGGTGATCAGGGCTGCAAAGGAGGTGCCGCTGGGGTCTTGCCCTCCCCAGCTGCTGTTAATCACGTCTGCAAACCCGAAGAAGGTACCGTATGCGGTCGATACTGCCTGTGGGGTGGTTGTGAAATTGCCGGAGTAGGCTTTGCCGTTCCATTTCGTGGCGACCGCGCCTGAATGTAACTCGATACGATCGGCATCCTGTGGCGCAGCATGACCTCCGAGCACACTGGCTACGCCTGTGGCATGGCGATCGTATTCTGGGGTCAGTGGGTTTTTGTCGATGTCTTGCACGGTAGGATCGTTGACAAATTGGCTCACGTGCGTAAGCGTTTGGTGTCCACTCCAGACGTGACCCCCTTCGACGTTGGCCACGATCGTGGTGGTTCTGCCTGTCTGTAGGAGGTGGATAAAGTTTGCAAGCGGTGTTGGAGGGGCGACGAGGACGTTCATCGTATCTGAGATACCATCCGAATGGGTCTCGTGCAGGGGCCAAGGCCACACAGCCGCCATGCCAGCCATGCCGCACAAGGCCAGTACTACGAAAATAGCGAGACGGTATCGGCGATAGGAGGGACGGTTGCGCATAGGGTCTTCGATACGTTGCGTGGGCATCGCTTTTTAAACAGGCAGTACCAGCCAGACAGGGACGACAGGATAGTATGGCGAGGTTTGGCGCTCGTGTACACCGTCTGCTCTCGTGCGGGAAACCCTTCTGGGGTGTGGCGCGTTTCGTACAGCAAGCGCATTATATGCGTAGTACCGTCGGTCAGCAGCCGATCAGCAGCGGGTCAGCAGCGGTCGCCTTTTGTGCTGGCCTGTTCGGTTTGACCGTTTGGTTTGACTGTTTGGTTTGACTGTTTGGCACCATCACCGTCCCTGGAGAATATCATGTCCTTTCGTCGTAAGATCCTCATTGGTTCTGCGCTACTCGTTGGTTTTGGAGTGGGTTTTGGGACATCCGCCTTCGCTGCGGATTATGCAGCAAAAGTTGGCAAAGAAATCATCTCTAAGAAAGATGTGGATCAGGTTCTCAAGAACAATCCAAATGCGACCGACAATGAGCAGACCCGCCGTCAGATCACGGAACAGCTTATTGTTCGTGAACTGATCATCCAGGCTGCGAAACAGAAAAAATTAGAAACTAATCCACAAGTGAAGGAAGCGATTGCTGCCAACACCCGTCAGATATTATTTACAGCAGAAGTCAACCGATATTTAGAAGCCAATCCACTCAGAGACTCGATGGTGCGTGCACAATATGATGAGTGGACAAAGAAATACCCGAAAGAAGAATACAAGACCCGTCATATTCTTTTGAAAACAAAAGAAGATGCTGATCAGGTTGCGTCTCAACTAAAGGATGGCAAGCCATTTACAGAACTGGCCACTCAATCGTTAGATACCGAGACTGCAAAAAAAGGCGGTGATCTGGGCTGGATAGCTCCAATGATACCTCAAGAGGTTGAGTTATTATCAGGTCTCCATGTGGGACAGTTGTCGGATCCCATCGAAACGCCTAATGGTTGGAACCTTGTGGAAGTCATGGAGAAACGCCCAGCGCAGCCACCGGAGTTTGATAAAATCAAGGATCGTTTTCGTGCGGCCATGCAGCAAGAACTTATTAACCATTATGTGAAAGAATTGCAAGAAAAGATTCCGGTCGTCATTCCCTGATCAAGGGTAGCTGATCATGTCTGAGCACACTGTTTTTTCTCTCCACACCCGTGAAATAGGGCCTATGGAGAACTTTGTACATCTTATCCACGATCATGACACAGGGCACGCGGCGGTCATTGATCCTGGCTGGGAGCCTGAGACAATCCTCGCGTGGGCCAAGCAGTTGGGAGCGACCATCACGGACATTTTGCTTACCCATAGCCATTTTGATCATGTGGGTGGTTTGGAGGGGTTGTTGGCGGCTACAGGGGCACGATTTCATTTGGAGAAGCGTGAGTTGGGTTTTTGGCATAGGTATCCGAAGGTACCGATGCCGACGACCTTGCCGGTGGTTTGTGAGGGGGGGGATGTGATTCGGTTGGGCAAAACGGCCATTGGGGTAATGCATACTCCAGGGCACACACCGGGTTCTGTGTGTTACCAAGTCGAGGGACATCTTTTGACGGGGGATACGTTGTTTGTTGTGGGGTGTGGTCGTTGTGACCTGCCGGGTGGGGATACCCGTGAGATGCGCCGTACCTTGCATCGGTTGCGAACGGAAGTGCCTGGCGAGACGGTGATCCACCCTGGGCATTTTTACGGGCCAACTGCGGTTTCCACGATGGCCGAGCAAGTGCTACACAATCCTGTCATGCAGTCCGCGTAACTCAGCCTCCTATGGACAACACGGTTGCTGCACTGTTCGACATTGCCGAGGAATTGGCGCTGGCCTTGGATGCCATGACGTTTGCGGCACCTGTAGCGCATGTATACAACCCCTTGCGTTATGCCTGGGCACCCCACGCCGAATACCTGACGCGCTATGGGGCAGGGCACAAGGAGGTGGTGTTGTTGGGCATGAACCCTGGCCCCTTTGGGATGGCCCAAACGGGGGTGCCTTTCGGGGAAGTCGATTTGGTGCGCGATTGGTTGGGCATAGAGGCGCCCGTAGGACACCCTACCTGTGAGCATCCCAAGCGACCTGTGCAGGGTTTTGCGTGTCGCCGCCACGAGGTCAGTGGACAGCGGTTGTGGGGGTGGGCGCGTGCGCGTTGTGGGACGGCGGATCGGTTTTTTGAGCGTTTTTTCGTGGCCAATTATTGTCCGCTGGTCTTTATGGAAGCATCGGGACGGAACCGCACACCAGACAAGTTGCCCATCGCAGAGCGAGAGGCTTTGTTTCGGCACTGTGATCGTGCTTTGGTGGCCATGGCTGAAATACTGGGTGTACAACGCATGGTGGGGGTGGGGCGCTTTGCGGCGGATCGTGCGGCGGTTGCTTTGCAAGGCACTTCGGTGACGGTGAGCATGATTCCGCACCCAAGTCCGGCGAATCCTGCAGCCAATCGGGGCTGGTCGCAGCTGATGGAGGTGCGCCTGGCGGAATTGGGGATTGCGCTGCCGGGTGGTTGACGGTGTGTGCACCCGTATGTCTACCATGCGTCTACCACGACGGGCGCTGTAGGCTGTGACGCTTTACGCTGTCTAGAGAACCTGCAATGTGTTTTTCTAACTACCAATTAGAAAAAATACAAACAGCAAGTTCTTGAAAAACTGGCGTGGCGCAGGTACCATCTGCTTGCTTGTTCCAAGCGTTCCAACCAACAGGAGCATCATCATGAAAGTCCAAACAGGCATAAAAGCGGGAGAACCAGGCTCTACCCAAGGCAGCAGAACAGTCAACCCGTCAACTGCGCCCCGTCATTGAGGTCTGCGTAGAAGAAGTGGTTTCTGTGATGGCGGAGATATCCTCCGCTGTTCCTGGGTGTAGTGTTCTTGTAAATCCGTAGAGTAGAAAATCCCCGATACACTGGCGTGGCGCAAGGTACCATCTGCTTGCTTGTTCTAAGCGTTCCAACCAACAGGAGCATCATCATGAAAGTCCAAACAGGCATAAAAGCGGGCCTAAGTGGTCATCTGTCTGGAGCTCCCACATCCCCCCCTCCATCGCATGGCCCCAGTCCACACTAAGCCATTAGTGATATTCCTAGATAGCGTGTTTTGTTATGGCGGAGATATCCTCCGCCGTTCTCGTGTGTAGCAATATTGTAAATCCATAGTATTGTCAATCCATAGAGTAGAGAATCTCCGTTCCACCAACCTCCCTTATTAGTACCCCCTAGCTATCCTTCTATCCTTGGCAGCGACTCAACGCTGGACTCTCAGTCCTATGTCCTTTTGCAATCACCCATGGAGGTTTCTGATGGCTGCGCCTTGCTCATGGCGCTGATCTTGCATCCTGAACCAACAGAGCGTGATTCGTGTCAACGAATCGTGAAGGCAACCCCAGGGGAGTAGACACCCGTGAACGCCAGCGATGTCAATGGTTTGTTGGTTCAGATGCGTGCTGCTGCAGCCCTTGCACAAGGCCAGAGTCGAGTACCCGTCCCCACTACGGAGGGTGTGCCACAGGATTTTGCGAGTCTGCTACGTCAATCCATTGACTCCGTCAGCGAGTTACAAACACATGCGGGTGACTTGTCCAATTCGTTTGAGCGGGGAGCACCAGGCATCGATCTGCCGGATGTCATGATAGCGACCCAAAAGGCCAACATTTCTTTCCAGGCTTTGACCCAAGTACGCAATAAGTTCGTGACTGCCTACCAAGACATCATGAGCATGCAGGTATAACGATCAATCCACTGAGTCTACGCCATGGCTGCCGCCGAACTCACCGACCAATCGACTCCCAACGGTAACGGGCATTCTGCCCTGGTTGCAAATGATCCGCCTCGTGTGGGTGGACTTGCGAACCTTGTCAATCAGCTGCCTGCACCGGTGACTCGGTTCTTAGAACGGTTTAAAACCCTGACAGGATCGCAGCAAGTGGCTCTGATGGTGGGTTTGGCAGCCACGGTTGCGCTCGTGGTTTCTGCCATGCTCTGGTCGCGCCCAAACCCCACTCCCTACCAAACCCTCTACAATGGGTTGGCAGAGGCAGACACCGCGCAGATTGTGGAGGCGCTTCAAAAAGCACATATTGGCTACCGCATTGACCCAGAAACCGGCGCACTCACGGTACCCGGTACGGAGATTCATAGTACCCGGATTAAGCTCGCGGGCATGGGTCTGCCTAAGACAGCGCCGATCGGTGGATTTGAACTGCTAGACAACCAGTCTCCGTTCGGTACGAGCCAATTCATGGAGGGCGCACGCTACCAACGTGCCCTAGAGGGTGAATTGGCGCACTCGATTCTGACGATGTCTGCGATTCAGAGCGCACGTGTCCATCTTGCCATGCCGCGACCCTCTGTGTTTTTACGCGATCGCGAGAAACCGAGCGCGGCCGTGGTGGTACAACTCCATTCTGGGCGTTATTTGGATCGTGGCCAAGTGGATGCCATCGTCCATTTGGTAGCTTCCAGCATTCCCGAATTGGATCCAACACGTGTGAGCGTAGTCGATCAGAGTGGCGATTTGCTCACCAAGCAAGACAGCAAAACCCAAGCCCTCGATCTCACCAATGCCCAATTTGACCATGTGCGACGGGTAGAAGAGTCCTACACCAAGCGCATCGAAGAGATTCTAACCCCGCTTGCAGGCCCCAACGGAGTTCGTGCTCAGGTCTCACTTGATATGGATTTTAGTGATACCGAGCAAACAAAAGAGATCTACAACCCGGATCAACCCGCACTGCGCAGTGAACAAACCGCCGAGGAACAAACCACAGGGCCGACAGAGTCGGGAATTCCAGGTGCATTGTCCAACCAGCCACCGGCAGCGGGTACTGTGCCCCAGACCCTCAACAATGGTGCCGCCCCGCCCGAAGCGGGTCAGGGTGTCACTGCACAGTCTCAGAAAAATACGACCCCCCTCACGACCAAACGCCACGCTACCCGCAACTACGAGGTGGATCACACCATCAGTCATAGTCACAGCCAGGTGGGACAGATACGCCGGATCAGTGTTGCCGTGATTATGGATGACGCCGTTCGCACTGACCTCAATCCCCCCCAACGAATCGCACGTTCTCCCGAAGAAATGGAACGCATTCGTGCACTGGTACGCGAGGCAGTAGGGTATGATACGCAGAGGGGTGATTCGGTCAGTGTGGTCAATCTGTCTTTTAAACCCGATTTCGGAAGAGAAGGATCGATTGAAACGCCTTGGTGGCGTGAGCCTTGGGCGGTTGATATGTTGCGACAAGGACTGGCCGCGCTGTTTGTGTTGTTGCTGATACTGGGGATCTTACGGCCTGTCATGCGCCGCATGGTGGCAGAAGTGGGAGAAGAGAAACACGCCCCCCCCCCTCCTCCCCCTCCCGAGGAGGAAGAACTCAGGGAACTCATGCCCGCTGGAGAGGGTGCCTCCGAAGAAGAATCAGAGCCGCCTGAGGATCAGCTTAACCTCTCCCATAAGGCCACGCCTTGGCTGGATGCACCGCAACATGATTACGAATCATCGCTGGATCATGTTCGATTCCTGATCAAAGAGGAACCCAAAATGGTCTCTGAGATTTTGCGGGATTGGATTCTTGCTGACCAAGCGGGTGGAAAAGAAAAGAACTAGGCACTTTCAGGATCGCCCTCCGGTGTGGTTTCTACCCCATCGGGTGGCTTTGCTCCCTGGAAAACCATTCACCGTTCCTACGGCCATCCATCGTGAAGCGTTATGCCAGACCCAAAGAAACCCATTTTGCCGCCGAGCGGCGCTGCCGGAAAGCCGTCGTCTCCCCAGACCACCGCACCGAAGCCAACACCGCAGATCGCCAAACCGAGCCAGCCTCCCTCGGCGAAACCGATACCTAAGTCGCCCGGAAACCAGGCGCTTGTACCCACGGTCTCCAAACCAATCGCCAAAATAGATCAGCGCGCCGCACCATCGACGAGGTTGCTGAAGCCAGCGCCTCCAGGAAGCAAGGTCGGTGCACTGTCCAAAACAAGCGGAAAAACGACACCCCCAAAGGATACCCCTCTGGATCAAGAAGCCTCTGTAGCCTATCTGCGCAAGTTGATCCAGGAAGATCCGAAACTCATCGCTTCACTGCTGAAAAAGTGGATCAATCCCAATGAGTGAGTCAACCGAACTTAGCCCACAACATGTCAGTGGCGTCGAGCGAGCGGCCATCCTCTTGCTGTCCCTGGGGGAGGACGATGCAGCGGTGGTGATGCGTGGTCTTGGGCCCAAAGAGGTGCAAAAGGTAGGCATTGCCATGGCGGCCATGCCCCACGTGTCTCGTGAAACTGTGCAGACGGTCTTGTCTGACTTCGTCAACATTGCACAGGGCCAGACTGCCCTTGGGGTCAACTCGGACAGTTACATCCGCAATGTGATCATCAAGGCCGTCGGAGAGGAAAAGGCCAAAGGCATCCTGGATCTCATTCTCCTCGGTGCCAGTACGAAGGGTCTCGATACCCTGAAGTGGATGGATCCACGCGCAGTGGCGGATGTGATCCGTTTAGAGCATCCCCAGATTATCGCCATTGTGTTGGCCTACTTAGAGGCGGATCAAGCGGCTGAGGTGCTTTCTCTCCTTCCAGAACGGCTTCGTCCTGATGTATTGATGCGTATTGCTACCTTGGAGGGTATTAATCCCGTGGCGCTCCAAGAACTCAACGACATCATGGAGAAACAGTTCAGTGGAAAGACTGCCGTGAAATCTTCTGGCATTGGGGGCATTAAGACCACGGCCAATATTTTGAACTTTCTGGATTCTGCTATGGAATCGCAGATCATGGAGCACATTCACGAGACCGATTCAGAAATGGCTTCTAGCATTCAGGATCTCATGTTCGTCTTTGAGAATCTGCTGGAAGTGGATGATCGGGGTATCCAATCGCTGTTGCGTGAAGTTTCTCAAGATGTGCTTTTGGTGGCGCTCAAGGGTTCGGATGATGCCATGAAAGAGAAGTTTTTCAAAAACATGTCACGACGTGCGGCAGAAATGCTGCGAGATGATCTAGACGCCAAAGGGCCGGTTCGTCTTTCTGACGTAGAAGTAGCCCAAAAAGAAATTTTAGCCATCGCACGGCGTATGGCCGATGCTGGTGAGATTAGTCTAAGCGCAGGCAGTGAACAGTATGTCTAAAATCATCACGAAGGAGACGCTCACATCGTTGCGTGTATGGGAACTCCCGAAAATCGACAACGATACTGCCTACGTCTCTCCTAATCGCGATGCGGTTGGCTTTTCAAAGGAATCCTTTGCACGAACGACCGCGCCTCCTGCGCCGAGTGCATCACCTTCCCCAAACGAGGCCTTTGTACGCTCAGCGTTGTCTCCGACCCCCCCTCCCCCTCCTCCTGAGGTCGAAAAAGGCGAGAAATCGCCTGTGCCCCCATCGGCAACGTCAGACGATCTCAAAACCCTTGTCCATCTTGCCTACGAAGAGGGTTTTGCTCGGGGTCAACAGGAGGGGATCACCCAAGGATTCGCACAGGGAGAGCGCGATGGATTGGCCAAAGGTCTCGAAGAAGGACGCAAGCAAGGTTTTGCCCAAGGCAAACAAGAAGGTGTGACAAGCGGTCTTGAGGAGGGGCGGCGGGACGGATTGTCCAAGGGGGTCGAACAAGGCTACCGAGAGGGTTTGGCAAAAGGGGAGGCAGAAACCAAGGCTAAGCTCGTTCGTCTCGCGCAGATTTTGCACTTGTTGGATCAGCCGCTCGCTGATTTAGATGCAGAGGTCGAGAAACAGATCGTAGCGTTGGCCTTGTCCCTAGCGCGTCAACTCGTGCGGCGTGAATTGCGCATAAACGCGAGTGGTATCGTTCCTATCGTCCACGAGGCATTGGCACAACTGCCGACAGTACGTCGTAACGTGCGCCTTTTTCTCCCTCCAGACGACCTTGCGCTGGTGCGTGCGGCCCTCGAATTAGGGGAAGGGGATCAGGCCATCCGCTTGGTGGAAGATGCAACCATCCTGCCTGGGGGATGTCGCGTAGAAACCGATGCCTCGCACATCGATGCCACGTTGGAGCGGCGTATGGAACAGGTGATTGCGGGTCTTTTGGGAGCATCCGGTGAACCCGATAGCGTGTGAAGCAAACCATCGCTGGGCAAAGGCGCTTGCTCGATACCAAGAACGGGCGCGAGAAGCGCCGCCGGTGTTGCGTGCGGAGGGACGTGTCACGCGTATGGTGGGGCTGACGATGGAGGTCATTGGGATACGTGCCTCGATTGGTGAGCGTTGTGCGCTTGCGTTACCGGATGGTCGACGCATCGAGGCTGAGGTCGTAGGTTTTACGGGTGATCGCTTTTTTCTTATGCCGACGAGTGATGTACGTGGTCTTGCGCCGGATGCGCGGGTCATTCCTGCGGGCAGTGGGACGTTGGATGTGCCTGCCGGAGACGGATTGCTCGGACGTATTCTGGATGGTGCAGGGCATCCGCTGGATGGCAAAGGCCCCTTGCGGTTTAGTGCCCGAGTGCCCTTGAACGGTACCAGCATCAATCCGTTGGCCCGACACCCGATTCATGAAACCTTGGACGTAGGGGTGCGTGCCATCAATGCCTTGTTCACGGTGGGGCGTGGTCAACGCATGGGGTTGTTTGCGGGTTCGGGGGTAGGCAAAAGCATACTGCTTGGCATGATGACCCGTTTTACCAATGCGGATGTGATTGTTGTGGGTCTCATTGGGGAGCGTGGTCGTGAGGTCAAGGAGTTTGTGGAGCAGATCCTTGGTTCGGAGGGGTTGGCGCGTTCTGTGGTGGTTGCCGCCCCTGCGGACAGTTCGCCTTTGTTACGGATGCGGGGTGCGGCGCTTGCGACGAGCATTGCCGAATGGTTTCGTGATCAGGGTCGCAATGTCCTGCTGCTCATGGACAGCCTGACCCGGTATGCGCAAGCCGGGCGTGAGATTGCGCTGTCGATTGGCGAACCACCCGCGACCAAAGGGTACCCTCCTTCTGTGTTTGCCAAACTGCCCGCCTTGGTGGAACGAACGGGCAATGGGGATGTGGGGGGGGGGTCTATCACGGCGTTTTATACCGTGCTGGCGGAGGGTGACGATCAGCAAGATCCCATTGCGGATGCTGCCCGCGCCATTTTGGACGGTCACATTGTGCTTTCTCGACGTCTTGCGGAGTCTGGGCATTACCCTGCGATTGATGTTGAGGCGTCCATTTCTCGAGTGATGCCGAGCATTGCCACGGTGCGGCATCAGGAGGCTGCCCGTCGATTTCGATGGTTGTATTCGACCTATCGTCAGAATGCGGATCTGATCAGTGTAGGTGCCTATTCGCCTGGTGCAAACCCTCGCTTGGATGAGGCAGTGGCAATTTACCCGCGCCTACAGGATTTCTTACAACAGGGGATGAAGCAACCTAGTGCTTTTCAGACGAGCCAGGAAGAATTGCTGCAACTGATTCGAGTCTAGCGTTGAATCGAAACGAAGCAGAAAGAAGGTGCAGGGTAATGAACAATCGTTCCGAACGACTACGAACCGTACAGAAAGTAAATGAGAACCGCGAGCAGAACGCAGCACGTGAAATGGGAAAGGCACGTGATCGCGTAGACGCCATGGAAAAACGTCTCACAGAGTTGATGGCTTTTCGGGAAGAATATGCGCAGAACCTTTTGACAACAGGACAAGCAGGTATAAGCATCGCGAGAATGCGAGAATACCAACTCTTCCTCACACGTCTCGATCAAGCCATCGCCTACCAACGCAACAGCACGGAACAAGCCAAAACTGCCTACGCCGAGCGACAACGAGCCTGGGGATACCTCCATGGACGAGTGATCGCCATGGAAAAACTCATTGACCGCCATCAACAAAAAGAGCAATCAGAAATCAGTCAACAGGAACAGAAAGAAATCGACGAGCACGCCCAGCGTTCGGGAAGTATTGCCCTTTAGAGACGCTGCATGAGTCAAGCATCGATCAACCATCGCTGTACTTTTCTTGGATGAGCAGCATCTCTGGCAACGCATCTTGAAAGGGTTTCATCCAGTTTGGATCAAAATGCTTACCCGCGTCATCCAGTATGGTGCGTACTGCTCGTTCAACAGGCCATGCTGCCTTGTAGGGACGAACAGAGGTCAGAGCATCAAAAACATCCGCGATGGCCACAATTCTAGCAGCCAAGGGTATCTCTTCTCCTTTGATATGGTATGGATAGCCAGAACCATCCCATTTCTCGTGATGTGCGATTGCGACAATATGCGCCATCTGCAGCAATTCGTCCTTATGATGACCAATAATCTCGGCCCCAATCACAGGATGCTCACGCATGATCTTCAGTTCATCTGGTTCTAGTTTTCCTGGTTTGCGCAAGATACTGTCGGGGATGCCGATTTTTCCGATGTCGTGCATGGGTGAAGCACTGCACAGCAGTTCGATGAATCGTTCATCCATTCCCTTCGCTTGTGCAATCAGACGAACATACTGACTCATACGAATCACATGATTTCCTGTTTCATTGTCCTTGAACTCAGCAGCACGTCCTAGACGAATAATTACCTGTCGTCTGCTTTGTTCTAGATCGGAGGTACGTTCTGCGACTTGCTGTTCTAGAATTCGTCTGTTGTGATATAACGTCAACTGTGTTCTGACACGTGCTTGTAAAACCGATGGGTGAATAGGTTTGGTAATATAATCCACTGCGCCTAATTCAAACCATTTGTATTCATTGTCTCCGTCACTGATCGCTGTGAGAAATACAACGGGAATCTCACGGGTGGTTGGATTTGCCTTGAGTTGTCGGCAAACTTCGTACCCATCCATCAGCGGCATCATGATGTCCAGTAGAATCAGGTCAGGAAGTGGCGTAGTGTTGGCAAGCTGCAAGCCACGATGACCACTGTTGGCAACCCGAACAGCATAGATATCCTTCAGGATGGATGCAGCCAAGAAAAGATTATCTGTTGTATCATCGATGATTAGGATGATGGGAGGGGAGGAATAATGCATCATGATTTCCGTTGCTTGAATATTTTCATGTGTTCTGCGGCTATCGTCAGAACCTGAAGCGCATTGTCAAAATTAAAATTGCGAACCTCTTCTACCATAGTGTGGTAATCACGCCCGAAAGTGGATTGTAGCAGGCTGACGTTATCCTCCAGGGTATGGTTGACCATAAAATCGCCATTGTTCAATTGCTCGGCGAGTTTCGCACAAAGATCCCTCAATTGACCTGTATCAACGCTGGTGTCAATACTGGCATTGGAGGGAATCACGGTATCCGTCGGAAGTTTGGTGGCAAGTTCAGTAATCAATGGCATAAGATGTCCTGCTGTGGTAAAGAGTTGAGCATCTATTATGCTTCGTGGTGACCGCTCTTTGATCAGAGTCTCTAATTGTCTTGCTTCTGCCTGAAGTTGGTGTGCGCCAATACCACCTGCGATACCCTTGAGCGTGTGCGCAATACGAACGGCTTTTTCCCACTGATGAGCGTTCAAAGCGTTGGCAATGTGATCCAGATCAGAGGGATGATTCTCTAAAAATAATCGTAACATATATAGGTAGAGTGGATGTTTGTTCATCACACGTCGTAGCCCTGCCTTTCTATCTAATCCGGCAATTCTCGGCAAGGGTACCATTACCCTGGTTGTGATCGGCTTTTGATCGATGGTAGTAGGAAAACGAGGTTTGATCCATTGTAGCAGCACATGCCACAAGGTGTCTGGTTCGATGGGTTTTCCGATGTGATCGACCATGCCTGCTGTCTGACAGCGTTCACGCTCTTCTTGCATGACACTGGCCGTCATCGCCACAATGGGCGGACAAGAAGCTTCCGGCAGTATGCGGCGAATTTCTATCGCGGCTGTGACGCCATCCATTACAGGCATGTGCATATCCATAAGCACCAAGTCGTAGGTAGCCTTTTGTACCTGCTCTACTGCCAAGGCGCCATGAGCGGCCACATCGACAATCAGTCCGGCCTCCGTTAAGAGTCCCACAGCCACTTCTTGGTTGAGTGCGTTGTCTTCCACCAAGAGGATGCGAGCACCTCGAAGTGTTTCCAATGCATGGAGTAATTGAGACGACTGAGCAATTATCACCGATTCGTACTGCGGTACAACCCCGAAAAGGCGTTCCATTGCATCGAACAATACCGAGGGCGTGATTGGTTTTAGAAGAAGATGCTCGATACCGTTCTCATAGGCTTGTTTGGAAAACTCTTCCGCATCAAAGGCAGTGAGCATCATGAGGTGTGGTGTTTTTTGTGGTGTGAGGGTACGAATTCGTTTGACTGTTTCGATCCCATCCATCCCTGGCATTGCCCAATCGAGTATCACCAAGGCAAATTGGCGATTCTCATGAAGAGATTGGTGCATCGCTTCTAGTGCGGCTTGGCCAGACGCAACCGCTTCAACATGAAAACCAAAGTTGATCAACAGGTTTGTGATGACTGTGCGTGCATGATCATTGTCATCCACGACCAGAACCCACTGGTCGCATAAATCAGGTGTGAGTATAGTGGGGGGGGAGGAAGGCTGTGCAGCACGCTCTGCGCGTACCGTAAACCAAAAAGTGGAACCTTGTTCAGGAAGGCTCTTAGCACCGACAGTTCCACCCATCAGCTCTGCAAACTTCTTGGTAAGGGCAAGTCCAAGACCTGTTCCACCGAAGCGACGTGTTGCGGTTTGATCGACCTGTGAGAAATTTTTGAACAACTGGACCATCTGCTCTTTTGTCAACCCGATGCCCGTATCCTGCACTGAAAAGAGCAGCAGTAACGTATGATCGGACTCTTCGCTTTGTAAAGAAACACGCAAATAGATTTCACCTTGATCGGTGAACTTGACCGCATTGCTGAGATAGTTGAGGAGTATTTGCAGAAGCCGCTGTGGATCTCCTACCAAAGCATCTGGGACGGAGGGATCGACATCAAAAATAAGTTCAATTCCTTTGGCAGTGGCCTTTTCAATCACCAGGTTAGAGGCGTTGCTTAGTACATCACTTAAATGAAAGGGAAGGTGATCAATTTTCAGTTTCCCTGCTTCAATTTTAGAGAGATCAAGAATGTCGTTGATAATACCGAGCAAATGCTGACCGGAGGCATGAATCTTACGGAGATAATTCTGCTGGTGTGGATTGGTTTCGGTTCTCAATGCCAGATGAGACATCCCGATGATGGCATTCATCGGTGTTCGGATCTCGTGGCTCATGTTGGCGAGGAACTCCGATTTCATCCGCGCCGCCGATTCTGCAGCCTCTTTTGCCTGCTGTAGCGATTCTATGACTCGTTTACGATCAGAAATATCTCTGAAGACTACGACGGTTCCAAGCGTGATGCCATCTTGACAAAGAAGTGTCGCAGTATATTCTACAGGTACAGGTTGCCCATCTTTGCGCCAGAATACCTCATCTTCTACTCTGCGCGGTTCTGCATCATGGATCACCTGGTGTATTGGGCATCGTTCAATGGGATATTCACGTCCGTTGGGGTAAGCATAGTGGATGTGTGCATGCATGGGCTGACCCACAAACTCCGCTTCTGTGTAACCTAAGAGGGAGAGGGCGGCAGGATTGGCAATCGTTATCTTTCCGTCAACATCCATGTAAATGATGCCTTCTTGTACGGATAACAATGCCAAGGAGAATCTCAATTCTGTGTTCTTCCTCTCGGTAATGTCACGAAAGACAAATACAGCTCCCGCCAAAGCCACCTCTCTGTACATAGGCGTGGTGGTATATTCAACCGAGAAGGGTGTGCCCTCCTTGCGCCATAATACATCATTGTACATGGTACGCGACAATCCATCGTGTGCCGTTTGGGACACAGGACATTCTTCAAGCGTATGTCTGCTACCATCAGAATGGGCGTAGTGTACGAGATGATGTAAATCATCTTTTCTCAATTCTTCTTCTGTATAGCCGAGCAGTGATAGAGCGGCATGGTTGGCAAAAATGGTTTTGCTTTCACGGTCAACGCCAACAATGCCATCACGCACAGAGGAAAGAATTAGTCTGCTCTGCTCTTCCAAGGCGACCAATTTTTCTTCATATCGTTTCCTGTCTGTGATATCGCGTGCAACAGCAATCGTATACTCATCACCAGCATCCTTGATGAAAGATGCTCTTACTTCTACTGGAAAACGGGTGCCATCTTTACGAACAAACAATTCCTGAACGTTTATTGTACCTGTCCGACGTAAGACGCTCATCATCGTTTGCCATTGTTCGGGAGATGGCAAGAGTGCGTCTAGATCCCATACATACAACTGAAGCAATTCATTTCTAGTGTACCCAAGCAATGACCACCCAGATTGGCTTGCCTCTACGATCCTCCCGTTGGCATCTGTGATATAAATAGCGTCTTGTATATTTCTAACCAAACGACGGAACTGCTCTAATTCTTTTTTGGAGGCGCTCAGCGCAGCAACCGACCCTAGGATAGACGCTACAAGTCCCTCAATCTCGTCTCTTGAGTCCAGTGCCGTTTCTCTAGGGGCACGGCTTTGTGACAGTTGTTTCGCAAGACCCGCAGCCATTTTCAGGGGTTTGAGGATGCTATGTGCTAAAATCCACGACAACAAGAGCGCAATCACAGAAAAAAGAGCGGAATAGAACAGGATAGAGTGCTGTACAGCCGCGATCTCTTCCTCTACATCCTCAATGTACATTCCTGTTCCGATGATCCAGCCCCAAGGCTGGAACTTTTTCACAAAAGAAAGTTTCGGATAGAAGGCTTTGCTTACACTACCGTTTATCAGCGGTTTCGGCCATCGATACTGGACATAGCCCGATCCATGGCTGTTGGTGATTTCCACGAACGCTTGGAAAAGATTTTTCTGGCCATTGCTTCGTACCTCTGGAGCACCAATATCAACCTGCGTGTTTATCGTACAATTGAATGCTGGATCATCTGCGATCTTTCCATCCAGTGCTGGAATGACAGGGTGCATAATGATTTTCGGGAAAGGAAGTTCATCATCATTGATCCAGAAATATTCTTGCTGGTGACGGCTGATGTTTCTTATTCTTGCCTCTGCTCTTTTCTGTGCCTCAGAGATGCTGAATTCTCCAAGCTGATATCTATCATTGTATTCCGAGACCAAAGAAAGAACCATCCCCATACGAACACGTAAATCCATTTCCTTTTCGCGGATGTTTTGTGCAGCAACATAGGGAAGGTAAAATGCGATGATGCCAATCAAACACACAGTAATGATAGATAAAGGGATAATCATCACCTTTATCTTGAGACTGACATTGGTAAGACGTTTCAAGTTCATGGTTTGATTGGCAGCCTATCAACCGAGCAAGGAAGCGGTCAGTTGGTGTAGTTCTGCGGGGCGGTGGGTGCGCAGCAGACGTCTTGCACGCACGATGGACACGATATCTGCTAAGGCTGTTGAGAAGCTATCATTGATCACTACGTACTCGAACTCATTCCAGTGGGAGATTTCAACGCACGATCCCGCCAGGCGTTTTTCGATAATGTCTGCATGATCTTGGGCGCGGCCCTGTAGACGTTGACGTAATGTTTCACGAGAAGGAGGGAGTATAAAGATACTGACTGCATTGGGAAACATCGTGCGTACATGTTGTGCACCTTGCCAGTCAATTTCGAGTATTACATCCATCCCACTTGCCAAACTTTCTTCCACTGCCGCTCGTGAGGTGCCGTAGAGGTTATCAAAAACGCAGGCATGTTCAATAAAGGCACCTTGTTCCACAAGAGATTCAAAACGGTGTCGGTCGATGAAGTGATAATGAACGCCGTTTGTTTCTCCTGGACGCGGTGCGCGGGTGGTGCTGGAGACAGAGACCACCAGATTCGGCAATGCTGCCAGCAGTGCTTTCACTAGACTGGTTTTTCCTGTGCCTGATGCTGCAGAAATCACGAAAAGATCGCTCATTCAGTTCTCCCTTTGATGCTTTTAGCCTTTGATAAACCCCTTCCCTGGGGAAGGGGCTGGGGGATGGGGTGTTCTGTTTTTGATCTG
>CAIJYR010000084.1 GCA_903824965.1 uncultured Thiotrichales bacterium | reverse complement strand
TGGCGAGCCAGCGAAGTGGCGAGTCGTGGCGGACGCAGGGCGGCGCGGGCGCCGAAGGCACGGCATGTCGCCAATTTTTCGCTCCCGACGGCGACTGGGATGTCCCAGTCGGGTATCGCGAAAAATGGCGACTTCCCTGATTAGCCAACACTTCTTTTGGACTTGCATTCGCAAGATGATCTGTTAAGCGGTGAGCACTTTTCAGAGCAATTTTTTCTTCTGTTTTTTCTTCAGTCACAGTGGGCCTAGTATATATGTGGTGCATCCAAGGGTGAAGAGTCAAACGGGCGTTGGCACACTACTTAGATTGCTTTATTCAGTGTACCAACGCCACCACGCTTACACCGCATGGAGCACTGTCTCTAGTACATCACGCGAATCAACCACCACCAAATGGGTCTTCAGCAAACGTGAACTCATCATAGCCATAGGAGGATGATTAGTTGCAGGAACGCCTGCACAAACGCTCGTTTGTACGGGAAGTCCCTGCGTTGATTTCACAACGGGGGGAGGGGTAAGTGCTGCAGGTGCATTGACAACTGTAGTCTTCATTTCATTATGGCCTATCGTGAGGTATTACGTGAAATACGTGGATGGCCGCACTAACCAACGGACGATCATCAAGGACAAAGAACAATAACGCACACCAACCTACAGCGTTTACACAATCTATGCAAGAACACTCCAAGGACGGCTTTTAGAGTGTTCGCATGGTGCAGCAAAAACCGCTATAATGATCAGAATCACGCTATAAACCCATCTTTCCCAGCACCTTACCTCGCATGAGAAGGTACTCCCCGCCACCCCTCTCCGAAAGACAGAGAGGCAAGCTGAAAGTCAAAAAATGATGCACCGAATCGTTGCCCTGATCACTGCGCCTCTTCTTGAGATGTTCATGGTAGTACGGCGCTGGTGGACACGAAGTGTTTCACCGATTTATTTTCTTGTTTCCGGTGATTACCCTGGCTATCTCCATCGGGGTGAAGCCGCTGCGTTCTGCCTGTACCACGCACGGCGTTACTGTCTGGGGCGAGGGATCGACATCGGCGCAGGAAAATCTCCCTTTCCGGGTGCACGTCCCATCGAAAACCATCCGGCAGAAAATGCGTACCACATCGCTGAGGACGATCAATCCCTGGATTATGTATTCTCCTCCCACTGTCTGGAACACCTGAACGACTGGCCTCAAGCACTGGAGGAATGGCGTCGGGTGCTACGGGTAGGCGGCACCTTATATCTATACCTGCCCCATCCAGCCTGTCGGATGTGGCAGCCTGAAATCCTTCGCTACCACCACGTCTGGCAGCCTGAACCAGATGCCCTTGCTGCACACCTTACGAACATGGGGTTCGATATCATCGAGAACAGCCTGTTTCCCGATGCGTATCTCTCTTTTTACATCGTCGCACGGATCAACCGTGGTGCGAATACCGCGCATAGTCCCGATACAGGCTCAACCAACGGGGTGCTACCTGTTGAATCGTAAAACCCTGTTCGATCATGCGGCGAGATGCTGCACCGAACTGCGCTGGCAGGGAGGGCGTTTCTACAAACGCTGCTAACCGAGCTACAAAATCCTCGACCGATTGGCACAAATACCCATTGTGGCCGTCGATCACCAACTCGGCATTGCCGGGCGCAGGAGTCGCCAGGATTGGCAAACCCAACGCCATGCCCTCAAGCACGGCAAGGGAGAGACCCTCCCAAAGCGAGGTTTGCATATACACATCACAGGCGGCCAAGCGAGACAGCGTACTCGCGTGGTCAAGCCATCCCGTCACTTCGAGGTTGTTTGGGACGGATACCGAGGTGGGTATCTCGCCCCCCCCGACCCAGACGAAACGGACGTGAGAACCCTCAAATGCCTTCGCAACCGCGCAGAACAGCGGAAAATTCTTTTGGGGCCGAATGCCTCCCGCCGTGCCGACCCACAACTCCCCGCTCCCGCCAGACGACCTGTGAGACGATCTTCTGGACGACAACAGGGCAGTGTCCAAGACCGTCAAATCCATCATGTTGGGGATATACACAGCACGCCGACTGACCAGACACGCCCGCGCATATTCCGCGATACCACAGGCCACCGTGACGTGGGGCACATATCCAAGCAGCCGCTCAATAGACCAATAAAAAAAACGTGCCATGGAAGACACGTCCCGTCGTAAAAACGAATACCCATGCGGTGAATATAAAAGAGGCACTTGTCCCTTCGGAAAGGCGAGACGCACGAGTGCACCGGCTTTGCTCGAATGGGCGTGGATCCGGTCTGGGCGTAACCGTGCTACCGTTTCCTGGAGTACCCGAATGGCCTGGTAATCGGATCGCGGGGCAATTTCACGAACAGCTGGCCAGGGTAGAAAGGATACCGTCCTCGGAAAACCTTCTGGACGTGCACAAGCCCCTTCGTTGCGGCTGCCGTGCAAAATGTGGCAGGTGACGGCCCCTTCCGTCGCCCAACACAGCCCCCGCAACGCCTGTAACGTGCCTGTGCTGAAAGATTCAACCACATGCAGGATGATCACTTAATAAGCACCGTACCCAGTCAACAGGACAGGGATGGTACGCAACAGGATGGCAAGGTCATATCCCAGTGTCCAGTTGCGAACATACGAGGCGTCCAATCGGACACGCATGGCATAATCGAGGTTGTTGCGTCCACTGACTTGCCAAAGCCCCGTAAGACCCGGACGGCTCCGCAGATAATAGGCAGCATCCTCTCCGTACCGCTCGATTTCGTTCGGAACGATGGGGCGTGCGCCCACGAGACTCATGTCTCCGCGAAGCACATTGAGGAGTTGGGGCAGCTCATCGATGCTGGTACGTCGGAGAAAACGGCCAATTGGCGTCACCCTGGGGTCGTGGCGCAGTTTGCAGTCCTGTTTCCATTCTTTGGCCGTTTCTGGGTCACGCAGCAATTCTTGACGCAAGGTCTGCTCGGCATCCATGGCCATGGTACGCAGTTTCAAACACTCGAACAGACGACCCTGGTAGCCAACCCGACGTTGACGGAAAAAGAGCGGGCCACCATCGGCTTTGATCCGCCAGGCTATCCAGAGAAAGAAAGGGGCCAGCACCGTCGCTGCGAAGAGGATCCCAACCACAGCGCCGACAACGTCAAGGATGCGTTTGCATGAACGGCTGATCGGATCATTGATGCGACTGTGGGGTACCCAGAGCGCAGCGTCAGCGTGCAGAGCAAAAACCTTTCGGAAACCAGAGGCGTTCTGGCAACGGTCTAACGAGCGCACGTCAGACACCAGGAGCGCAGCCAACAACCCCTGACGTAAAAGGCGCTCGGCCACCGCCACGGTGGTCGGTGTCTCGTCCAGGAGGACAATCGCCTGGGCACCTCCACACCGTTGCTGGAGATCATGGCGATAGTCACGCTCGTCAAGGTGGTTCAAAAGGAACGGATCCACGCTGCCCACCACCCGATAATCAAGACCCAGTTGCCCTTCTAGGGGTTCTATCGTATTCGCTACCATGGTCTCGTTTCCAACCACGACAATCGGCAAGCGTCCCAAGTGACGTTGGCGCAGAAAGGTGCGTACCCCTTGACGCCCAGCAAGCGTCAGCATAACCGCCCCTGCCCACGAAACGATCAAAGCCATATCCGGCAGCATCGACGACAGGAACCAGCGCAAAACGGCATACGCCAGCATAATCACCGTCGCAACCAAGACGACCTGTCGTGCCTCATGCCGCCACGGGAAACGAACCTGGTACTGTCTCCCTCGATGAAACAAAAACAGCATGCCACAGACCACCAGGGCACTTTCCAAGGCTTTGGGGAGAGAAACGGTGCCCAACAGATCAAAAAGGTGCTGAGAAAAAGGAATCTTGTCGATTTCCCAGGAGAGGCATTCCGGCAACACCATGCTGAGCAGGGCAGCGATCAGGTCACTGAAAAAGAGCAGCGATCCGAGCAACCATGTAAACCTGCACAACTGCATGGAAGCAATGCAGGGATGGCTTGGTCTCTCCAAGCACTGTGATAGAGCAACAGCAGCAGGTTCTGACATGGCGTCTCGTCTTACCCAGTCGATGGTCGTGATAGGGCGATTGCCAATCCGCAGCGCAACAGGACTGGACAAGGGATCCGTGCCACACCAGTATACTAGGGAACTCGTTGGTGTGACGATAGCAGACCTCTTACCATGAACAATATCTGTGCCATACTCGATATTTTCTTTTCTGAGAATGGGTTACAATATTTCTCGTGCCCTCTTGTGAACAGTGCTGTCGCCATCAAACGACAGATTCTGCGAACAAGCAAGATAACCCACTGATGGGTTGGATGAGCGTCTGTTGTCCGTCAGCGACAAAACGCATACCAATGGCGCTAAAATACTGGCCCACACACCACGAGCCGAGCATAGATCCATGATCCCTGAAACGCCCTTGGCTGAATTGACTGAATTGACTGAATTGGCTGCATTGGTTGACGAGGTACTGCCGATCCTCTCCGCTTGGGGAGCGAATCTGGAGCAACAAAAGGCACTGCTCGGACTGGTCAGCGAGGAAGACCTCCGTACCTTGCGCACACGGTTGTTGCAGAACGAGGAGGGGTTGACGCGGATCAAAACCTTGCTCGCCATCGACGAGAACATGTGCAGGGCGCTGCCCCACACGCCTACCCTAGCACGCCTCTGGGTGACGACACACAACCTACTCCTGGAGGGAGACACACCACTCGACATCATGCTGATCGAGGGATTGCAGGGTATCCTGCGTATCGATGCGATGCTGAACGGATCAGAGTCTTGGTGATCTCTACCAAACGAGGTCATCCGGGACGGGATAGGCCGCATAGGGATCGTCCCCGGCGGCGGGTGGCTTGTTTTCTAGTAGGTGTATACAGGCTGCGGGGGCGAGTGTGCGCACTCGGTCGGCCACTTCATTTGGCACGAGGTAGTGGCGCTCCCCCAGGGCAACGATGGACAGCTGGCCTTTGGTCAGGGTCTCGCGCTGTGTTTCTGTGACATAGACGTGGCAGACGCGGCCATTCTCCACAAAATGAAACGTAAGCGTGGCAGAGGCATCGTTTTGCATGCGTTCTTGGAGTAGCTGGCGTGCTTGGGCGCGTGCTGCTTTTGCGGCTACGGCGGCTTCCCGTGCCTGGTTCATTTCCCGATCCCGCGCACACTTTTCTGCTTGTGCTTTCGCAGCTGCAAGGGCTATCTCGTCCTGCTCTGTGGCCGCGCCCGCGCGTTTGGCGTGTCGTTCTTTTTTGGATTGTTGGGCAGAGACCTTGGCCTGACGAGTGCTGACCACCCCCGCCTGCGTCAGTGCATCACGCAACGAGTTACCCATGCTCGGTTCCCTCAAAATGACCACTCTCTCCAACCGTTGAGGCGTGAGAGAGGGGGATTCAATCGATCAGCTACCTCAAATATAGAGACAGATATCCGATTCACCGGCAAACTCAAAGAAGGCAGCGGCACCCGCGAATTCAATACCAGGGATGAAATCGGCCGTATTGAATTCAAAGAGATCGACCGTCATTTGGCAAGCGATCATTTTGACCTCTGCCTCAACACACAGGTCGCGCAGTTCTTCGAGGCTTGCAACGCCTTTGGCCTGCATTTTCTTCTTCATCATCATGGTCATCATGCGCTGCATGCCGGGCATGGCTTGGAGCAGCACTGGGACTGGCATGGGCATGGGCATCCCGGGATTGCCAAGCGAACTGACCTGAAGGTCAAGTTTCTTTTGGAGAAGCTTCAAGCCATAGAACGTGAAGAAAATCTGTACTTCGTATCCCAGTGCGGCCGCTGTAGAGGCCAGAATAAAGGGCGGATAGGCCCAATCAAGGGTACCTTTAGTGGCGATAATCGCCAGTTTTTTCTGAGACATGGAGTATCCTTCGGTTGTTGCGTGTCTTGCAATACGCACGCCCACCTAAATGGATGGTGGGGGGTGCGATCAGGCTAGGCTTTTTGAATGAAGAAGAAGAATTTACCCCCTTCTTCCCCCGATTCCAGAAGCTTGTTGCCGGTTTGTTTTGCAAAAGAATCAAAATCTTTCACAGAACCTGGATCGGTTGCGATGATACGCAGTATCTTACCGCTCTCCATCGTCCCAAGTGCTTTTTTGGCACGCAAAATCGGCAGTGGGCAGTTGAGTCCGGAGGCATCCAACTCTTGGTCAAAATGGGACATGCTAACTCTCCTCGGTACGGTTCGCCCCACACGGGGCATGGTAGGATTCGGGGGGGACAGACGACCTGCAGGCCGCCTCACCCTATGCAGCACGGCAGCACGTGAGCGGTAGCAATGGTACCATAAATGCGTCTTCGCTCGGTCTCTACCCATCTGGGAGACCCCCGACCCCACTCCAATCCTACCAAACAAGGGGAATCACTGTGAGCCAAAAAGAGTTGCTTCGCCGTCGTCGTCGATTGCTTAAGGCACTCGGGCCTACGAGTGTCGGGGTCATCGCTACCAGCGTGGTTCATTATCGGAACCGTGACAATGCTTATCCCTTCCGTCCCGACAGTGATTTTTACTACCTGACGGGCTTTCCTGAGCCGGACGCTGTCCTGGTGCTGCTGCCTGGTCGATCGGAGGGCGAGACACTGCTGTTTTGTCGTGAGCGCGATCCAGCGAAGGAACAATGGACAGGCCCCATGAACGGTATCGCGGGTGCAAAAGCCTCCTCCGGTGTGGATGCCGCCTATCCCATCGAGGCACTGGACGAGTGGATGCCCACCTTGCTGGAAGACCGTACCCGCATCTACCACACGCTAGGCCGCAATGCGGAGCTGGATACCCGCATCATCGGCTGGATCCGCCAGGTACGTCAAAAAATCAGGGCGGGCATACGTGCACCTGGGGAGATCGTCGATCTCGACCGCCTGCTCCACGAGCAGCGGCTTATCAAGGATCCTGCCGAAGCGAAGCGTATGCGCCAAGCGGCACGGGTGTCGGTACGTGCCCATCGGCGCGTGATGCAGACGTGTCGACCTGGCCTATGGGAATACCAGTTGGAGGCAGAATTTTTGCACGAACTGAACCGTGCGGGTGTTCGTGCAACCGCCTATCCGTCGATCGTTGCGGCAGGGGCCAACGCTTGCATCCTACACTATTCGGACAACCGTGCCGAGGTTCGGGACGGGGATCTCGTCCTCGTGGATGCAGGTGGGGAGTTTGAATACTATGCCTCAGACATCACAAGGACTTTTCCAGCCAATGGACGTTTCAGCGAACCCCAGCGCGAGATCTACGACTTGGTGCTGAAAGCGCAACATGCCGCCATTGGCCTCGTCCGTCCAGGACGGCGTTGGAATGAACCACACGACGCAGCGGTACAGGTGATTACCAAAGGACTGGTTGCCCTCGGATTGCTCGAAGGAAAAGTGAAAGACTTGATCAAAGGAGAGGCGTACAAACGCTTTTACCCTCACCGTACTGGCCACTGGTTGGGGATGGATGTGCACGATGTGGGAGAGTACAAAGTGGAGGGTGAGTGGCGCTACCTAAAACCTGGGATGATCTTGACCGTAGAGCCAGGGCTTTATATTCCACGCGAAGCGGAAGGGGTACCAGAAAAATACTGGGGAATCGGTGTTCGTATCGAAGACAATTGTCTTGTCACCGAGGCCGAACCAGAAATCTTGACCGCAGGAGCACCCAAAGATCCGGTCGAGATCGAAGCACTCATGGCAAAGCCGCGAGGCAAAGCAGAAAGCGCGTAAAGGGCTGACGGTTCAACGCGCTCACAAGTTGCTTGATAATCTGCTTGATCAGAATGGTACAGTGAACGGATTATGCTATCCCGCAAGACACCGGAGTGGCTCGGGAGCTGGCCGTGGCCAACTTCGGCTTAGTGCTTGCCATCGCCCGATTCTGGCATTTTGCTTACTCCCCTGTCCGAAGAGGGAGCTTGCATGGTTGTCTCTGGTTTTGATGGATTGACTGAATAGTGCGTGTCAGTCAGAACCAACGCGCCTCCTCGCAGCACAAGACCTAGGACTGCTAACACACAGATAACCATCAGACCTACGAGGGTACCCAGCATCCAATACAAAAGTCCGAATTTGCCATCCATTTCCTTCTTGAGCGATGATTCTACGTGTTCTATGTCCTTTTTGAGCGATGATTCAACGCGATCAACCTCTTTCTTCAGTAGGTTGATTTCTTGTTTGACCTCCGCAATCTCTTGTCTAAGTTCTTGTTTGACCTCCGAAATCTCTTGTTTGACCTCCGCAATCTCTTGTTTAAGTTCTTGCTTGACCTCTGAAATCTCTCGTTTCAGTTCTTGTTTGCAATCCGAAATTTCTTGTTTAAGCTCCAGTTTCGAGATTTCTACGTCTCGTTTTGTTGCCAACTCATTGGCTGACATTGCGGCGGTTAATGCGACCGTTTGCGCTTCCGCTTGTGGTTCGGTGAACCCTGCGTTACGCAACGTCTTGACATAGGCCAGGGTATCGAATGCGACCATGATCGTACTCCTACGGTTGATCTGAACCAGATCCATGTGCTCACAAGTTGCTTGACAGTCTTCTTGGTCAGAATGCTATAGTAAACGCACGATGCTGTCCAGCAAGATACCGGAGCGTGTACCGTGGCCGATTGGATCAAAATCAATACCAGACATGAACTAGATCAACTGCTCGAACGCGCCAGCAGAGAGCAATGGCATGAGCTGATTCTTCTTGGGCCTGAAGCGCAATTCTGGTACATCGATCGGCTGGACGATGTTCCCATTTATCACCTTGGGCAGGTCATTGACGATCTGCCCCAAAGAATCGCCACTCTCTCCAACCTCACTTCGCTTTATCTAGGCGGCAACAGCATAGGCGATGAAGGGGCGCGGGCGCTCGCCACTCTCTCCAACCTCACTTCGCTTGAATTAGGCGGCAACAGCATAGGCGATAAAGGGGCGCTGGCGCTCGCCACTCTCTCCAACCTCACTTCGCTTTATCTTTGGAATAACGGCATAGGCGAGGAAGGGGCGCGGGCGCTCGCCACTCTCTCCAACCTCACTTCGCTTAACCTTGAGAGCAACTGCATAGGCGATGAAGGGGCGCGGGCGCTCGCCAATCTCTCCAACCTCACTTCGCTTAATCTTAAGTAACCCAAGTTGCCACCTATGACCACCATCAGAATCCTTCCAAGAGGTAATGGATTAATGTAGCCTTATAGTAATCAATCTATTGGTTGCCGATGGGGAAGTAAAATGGACGAG
>CAIJYR010000083.1 GCA_903824965.1 uncultured Thiotrichales bacterium | reverse complement strand
TGGCGAGCCAGCGAAGTGGCGAGTCGTGGCGGACGCAGGGCGGCGCGGGCGCCGAAGGCACGGCATGTCGCCAATTTTTCGCTCCCGACGGCGACTGGGATGTCCCAGTCGGGTATCGCGAAAAATGGCGACTTCCCTGCAGTTGTACATCATACGGCAAGGCGGAAATCGTTTGTTTGATGGCTTGATGCAACTGTTCTCGCCAACCCTCAAGACCACTGCCGATCAAAAGCGTGTTCGGCAGTATACCAACACAGAGAAAACGCAGCCTAGCATCACGCCGACAGGCACGAATCAACTCCACGATACCGGCGCGACCCGCTTTCGATTGTTCCAGGAGAGCATCGCACAGCGATTGTCTTGCGTGGATCCATTCTGTCAATACCGCCTCTCGGCTGGAGAAGATCGCATCTGGTGCAAGCGAACCCTCATCGGCTATCTGCTGCATGGAAAAGTCAGCGTCACCACGCGCATGGATCACACGATCCACAGCGGCCAACCATCGATCACGCAATCGATCACGTAGGGTAAGGTCTGGGGGGTCTATGGCATGATTCACAGGCGTTTTCTTCGGTTAGCGTGAGATCTTGGTCAGTACGTGGTAGGCCATATCACGCTCGATGGGTGATGCCAGGAAGCCTGCAGCTCCTGCGGCAATGGCCGCTTGCACCTTTTCTTTGGTGGGTTCACGAGACACCAGCAGCACCTTAAAACCTGGGGAAGCATGTTTGACTGCGGCCATGACTGCCATCGCATCTAGCCCTTCAATGTCCATGTCCATGACAAGGACGCCATTTTTGTGCTTGGCGAGGAGGGGCAGCACTTCGCGTGCGTCCTCACTTTGTGCAAGCACACGGTAGGCCAACTCGCGCAACAAGCGATTCATCTCAAGGGAGGTTTTCTTGTCTTTGAGGAGGATAACTGCTTGTCGCACCTTGGGTTCTACCACTTTGCCTGTGGCGAAATCGAATTCCTGTATAGCCACCAGCCCTCCTGTGACCACCAGCCTGTGAGCATCTGGTTGTTTGGTCGGATTTTGTCAGGTGATGTGTTGCTGAAGATAAGGTGTGCATTGTACAGGAGAATCGTCGCTAGGGGAGGAGCCGTGACAACGACGCTTACGATTGTGTCGTGTCGCGTGGAAGAAAAGGACGCTTTGCCATCATTTATAAAAAACAGTCTGTTGCGAATCTCCTGATGATTTTCTCTGCAATAAAATCAGATGGTTGCACGTATTCCCTTGCGATCCAAATGAGGCAATCCTTCAAGAAGGTGGCCCATTTGCGGTTAAAATATGCAGAATCGGCCATAATAAGGCTTGCCATGCCATAAAAACTTGACTATAATGCACGCATATTATGCCAAACCGTATAGTATTCAAACACGTGAGGTAAATTATGAACCGGAATTTTGAGGCAAAACCCTTTCGCACCCTGTTTGTCTGGTTGCCTATGGTGCTGCATCCTCTGTCGGTTGCTGCGTCGAAGGTATCCGCTTCCGAGTTGGAGGATGCGACGACCCGCGCCTCTGGTGCCGTGATCGAGGTACCGCGTGCTGAAGCGCAGGACGTCCCACGTGTGCTGCAAGAAGAAAAAATGACAGAAGAGGACAAGCATCAGGTTTTTGTAAATACCTTGTTGCCTTTGGTATTGATGGAGAATGAACAGGTAGCAGGAAAACGCAAAAGAATGTTGCAACATTTTGCAAGCCTGGCACGCGGCGAGGCGTTGGGTGCCGACGATCGGGAATGGTTGCGCACCCTAGCGGCAGACTACCGCGTGGATCGGGATCCCTTGGTGGATGCACAGGCACGTCGTGACATGCTTCTGCGGGTAGACGTTGTTCCTGTTGATTTGGCGTTGGCGCAAGCGGTGACAGAGACAGGGTGGGGAGCTTCTCACAGTGCACGTACAGACCGTGATTTGTTCGGGATGACTGCGATACGTGCACATCGTACCGTTAGAACTGCTGCGGGACGCCTTGTGCACGCGCCCAAGTTCGCTTCCCTGCGTGAGGCTGTGCGTGTCTATGTCCACAACCTCAACAGCCATGAGGCCTATCAGTCCCTTTGGAAGATTCGCACGCAGTTGCGTGCAGAACAAAAACCCCTTCAAGGCGGCGTGATGGCCGATGGTTTGGTAAAGTATTCAACGCGTGGCACTGGCTATGTGAAGCAGATTCGCACTGTGATCCGCCAGTTCCACCTGAATCGCTACGTCGACGCACGGCTTCTGCCGGAGCGCGGTTCATCGGATGTTTTGGCATATGCCAATTAGCTTTTGACGATGATCCAGCAAGCCCATTACGCGATTACAGTACCCAGTTTTGCGTAGTTGGCTTTTCTATCGTCCAGGCCATTGATACCCCCGTTCACTTTGCGGGTGATGCCTTCGATGGGGGAGCAAGGGTAGTTATACCATTTTGTGCCGTCGAAACGCTTGATGGTAATTGTCACGTTGTCGGGCTGGCATAGGGTGTTCAGATCTTTGGTCGTCCAGAAAATCAACGCGGCCAATGTCCCCCATTTTGGATTAGACAGCAAAGTGGGATTGTTTAGGACGTCGTCGTTTTGGAACGAGGTTTTTTCTGCATTCGTCAGGAAGGGCAGTTTCAACAGCTCATCCCCTGCCGTTTCGTAGTTCTTTCTTCCCGTCGTCTGTATGGCACCACGACCTTTGAATTTTACGCCATCTCCCTTCTGGGTGTTGCCCAAATCTTTTCTGCCTTCATAATCACTGCCGCTTGCATATTCTTCATAGGCGTTCCACTGGTCGCATTCATGCGCGACCTGTGCAATAAAATGCTTTGTTTCCAGTGCGGTGTCTATGCCAAAATAATCAGCATACGCGTTAAACGTATCTACAAAGCCCTTTAGATTGGATACTTTGTTCTGTTTTCCCATTCTGGAGTTGACAGCAGGAAACAATGTAAGCAAGGCATCACTGTTGAGTACAATTTTGGCTTGATAGTAAGTCATGTGGGTATCCTCGTGTGGTTAGCATACAGTGCAAGAATCGTGATTCTGGTGATTGGCAAGTGACTGCATAACTCTTTGACACCGTACCACACAAAACTGTCCTTGGTCAACCAACCCATTCCTGACAGTCCTGGTGGGCTAGTCTTTCGTAAGGCAGGTTCAGAATGTTGTGAGATTCCCTGCTCTGCGCTTCATGCCCACGCGTCCCTTGCGGGTGAGTGAACTACCCGCGCCCAACGCACAATAATCACTGCCCACAAGACTGCTACTGAATTGTGGCCCCCCAAGGGTGGCGAGGAGGCCGCTGATGTTGATTTGGGTGGCAGCAACGTCCACGGCACCACTGATCCCCGTTGCCGAAACCGCCTGGATGACGTTAAAGCCGAAGGTGTTGGTGTTGGCATTCCAAACAGCATCCAGGAGGCGTTGCCCCCCTTTTTGTAATTGATTATTGCTGACAATCAACGAGTCGACGCTCAGTGTGATGTTGCCGCCATTGCCACTCAGCGCATTGGCCTGAATGAGTCCTGTGTCCATGACCAATGCTCCTGCCTTGATTTGAATATCGCCTCCATTGCCGTTGGCACCGTTGACGGTTGTAAGCATCTCAGAACCGCCTAGATAAATACCTGCTCCCGATCCGTTGATGGTGATCGACCCGCCGTTGCCGGTATTGGCGGTCGTATTGATCGCAGAGGGATCTAGGCTGAGCACATGAGAGGGGTTGATCGTAATACGCCCAGAACCCACGTTTCCTGTGGAGGTCGTTGTGATTGTGCTATTCTGGAGCGTGATGTCCGGTGCAGTGATAGAAATCATGCCAGGAATGATGTTGGCGGCACTGGTGGCGTTGGAGAGAGCTGCTTCATTGTTGATGCTAACCACTCCTCCGTTGATCAGGTGTACCCAAGTATTGGCAGTAATGGTAATTTGTCCCGTTTCTCCGCTAGACTGACTGCCAGTCGACTTCGCAGAAATGAAGGACTGATCACGACCATCTACGAGCAGTCCACCGCCGCTATGAATGGTCACATCACCCGCTTTTCCTGTGTTGTCGGTCGATGTATCAACGATGCCGCCGCCCGTGAGTGAGATATCTCCCTGCGAAGTAATCAACACCGTACCAGCGTCACCGCCAATACCACTTGCATTGGTTTGTGAATAAATCCCAGTCAGCGAAAACAGGCTATTCCCTTTGACGATCAATCCTCCACCACTATCGAGGAGCACATGGAGCGAAGCGTAGTGCGACGAGCCCCGCGTAGCCGTGAGGGCCGTACGTTTTGTCGATGTCCGCAGCCGTATCGCGGGCTGAGACAAAACGTAAGGCAACCGAGCACGGCGTAAAGCCATTTG
>CAIJYR010000082.1 GCA_903824965.1 uncultured Thiotrichales bacterium | reverse complement strand
TGGCGAGCCAGCGAAGTGGCGAGTCGTGGCGGACGCAGGGCGGCGCGGGCGCCGAAGGCACGGCATGTCGCCAATTTTTCGCTCCCGACGGCGACTGGGATGTCCCAGTCGGGTATCGCGAAAAATGGCGACTTCCCTGCTATTTGATTGTTCGGATTTCCAATCCAGAGAATTATCTGAATCTGTATAAATATCTCTCAAAGGATCTGCCAATCACGGTTCGATATCTGCGTCGTGGTGTGATTTATGCTTTTGCTTCTAGCATCCTGCAGGTTGTGCCTATGCCAGAGAAGCTACTCTTTATTGCGTACCCGGCAAGTATCGAAGAAAAGGATGTTAGACAACAGATCAGAACAAAGTGTGACCTTCCTGCGAAGTTGATTTTTGCGGAAGAGGAACCTTTCAGTGGGACGGTCGTAAGTATTGGAAAAAATGGATGTACCTTCCAATTCTCACGAGCCAATGATTATCGTAGTGATGATTTGCTTCTTAAGTGCAAACACACATCTGAGGGTGTGAAAGTGTTCATTGCTTTTCCTGGATCGGCGCTAGGTGCTCTGTGTTCCATTAAGAGCGTGAGTGCAGATGGTTTCGTGCTGGGCATGGACTTTCAGAAGATGTCCGACGAGAACAGTATTGTTCTGAGTGAGTATCTTCTCAAGATGGACGCATTACCAGATCACTTTAATTTCTCATTGTCCATTACCAAGCACACCGTTTGGATGAAACGACTCACTGATTTTCTGGACGGAAAACAAGAGATTCCAATAAGCGAGTTGATTTCATCGCATGAATGTGCGCTTGGGAAATGGTTGTATGCGGAAGGTATGGGAACTTATTCGAGCATTGCGGAGATGGCTGAGCTGGAGCGTGTACATAATCAACTGCATGCCTTGGCTAGCAATATTGTCACCAAACGAAAAGAAGCCCCTCTTTCTCAGCATGATCGATCTGCGTTTAATCAGGAAATCAAGGCAGTCTCACACAAATTGATCGGGTTGCTTACGGAGATTGGCCGTAAAGTGGCAGCCCATGCGTGAACCCTATTTCTGATCAGAAATGAAGATGCGAGATTCTGACTTTTAGCTTGTCCCTCTCCCGAAAGGCTACCGTATGCACACATCTTTGTAATCCATTGATGATGCGAGAGAAAAATCGCAATGTTATTCGTTTGGGCACATCAGAATTGTCTTTATCGCTCAATCTGATAGAGCACGCTCGAAACAGATGTGTGCATACGGTAGCTCCTGAAAGGAGAGGGGTTAGGGAGAGGTAGTCTGCTGATCTTGACTGGTCTTTGATGTATCTTTGGTGGTGTGCTGACTGAGCAGTGACTGTTCTTTTTAAGAATAAGTAAGATCAAGATAAAAGATCAAGATAAAAGATCAAACCACCCTATCCCCAAGCCCCTTTCCCCTGTAGGGGGGGTTAGAAAGGCTAAAGACTTGCATCACTTAATAGCCCACGCTGGCATCCAAGGGATCCCACGAAGTGGTTGTGACCGGATTACGTGCCGATGGTTTTACAATCGCTTTACGGCGCATCATCAGGGCATAGCGTGTTGCTGAGATCAGATCGTCGCGTTCTTTGACGATTCTCCCCCCTTTGCGGTGGTATAGGCGGAACTCGTCGAACCAGTCGTTCAGATGCCTAAAGACCTTGAAGCGACCTGTTTTCATGCGTTCGAGCATATCCATAATCCCTGCTTCTACGCCGTTGGATCCATCCTCGAAGGTTGCCTGTTCGCGCAACATCACAAGCCCATGTTTTTTGTATTGGGCTGCAAGTTGTTCACCGCTGCCTTTGTCGTGTTGTAGGCCATCGTGTGGCCAGGCCGTTGGCACCCATGGCCCCCATGTTTGGATGGCCGCCGCGTGTACCTGGGGAACCTCTTCTTTCCGTCGGTAGGCGTGCGTAACGTACCAACAATCTTCATCCCGATCCCATGCACACTGTACGGCGGCCGTTGGATGATCCCAGCCAAAATCGATTCCGTTGATGCGCGGCCAATGGTGCGGAATGGGGAAAGGTTCCAGGGTAATGGCGGATTCTTCCACAGGAAAGATTTTTCCGCTGCCGAGACTGGGCACACCCATAGCGCGTGCTTCCCGTTCAAAGGCAGGGTAGCTGTTGGCGATTTTTCGACGCTCGGCTTCTGTGTAATGCTCGACATCGGCAATGGTCATGTTGATGTCGATTCTGTCCTCGTTAGATTCGAGCAGAAACCGTGCAACCACCTCCGACATACCCAATAGGGGTGTAAAGGTCAGATACACAATGCCTTTTGTGTTGTTGGTGCGTGTGACCCCCTCAATGTAAATCGGAAGGGGTGGTTCTTCGTCGAACCAGACCACTTCTAGCGTCTCTGCCTGGAATTTCTCACGTCCCTGCTCGTAGGATTTGAACGTCAGTGTGGATTGACCTCCTGTGCTGTATTTGACCACTACGGTGTCGATTGCGTTGGCGATGCCGCGCTTGGTGGAGACCGTTTTAATATCGTCCAAAGGAATCATGCCGGTACCTATCTCTCCAGGTCGCCCCAGCAAAATCCGTTGCACACCATCCCGCGTCAGTTCTGAGGTAACAGAAGCAGCCCAGGCAGCGATCGGGCGCTTAAATCGTTTCCCTGTCCACCAAGGGGGGTATCGCCCTGTAAGATGGGTCGCCATTTCTGCTGCACCCGAAGTCGTTTTTCCCGTCTGGTTGCCTGCCCGAAACAAACGTTCACGGTATTGAGCACCGGCATGGTGAAAATCACGCTGTTTCTGATACGGTGCGTAGCTTGCCAGTTTGCGTAACGAGAGTTCTCGTTCAATTTGTATGCGCAACGCACGCCGCGCCGCAAGCTCTCGTGCCGCATGGATTGGATTACGCATCGGACTCATCGAGCGTCGCCTTTAACTTCAGCAGCAGCGCGGTGGAGATGGCAGAAAGGCCCGTGCTAGGGGGTATTTTTGCCTCCAGGTTAAACGCTTGACGTTCCAGTGTGATCAGATTTCTGAGGGTTGCTGCCAGTTTGCGTGTACCATCAATGCGGTCTGAGAGCGGATCGGTGGTTGCTGTGGACAATTCTTGCACCAATTGATCGGAGAGTGTGCGCAGACGTGCGATGTCCCGACGATGGTTGCGTATCACGCCTGCTTGCAACGTGGCATTGGCATGAACGACATCATCCTCCGTGACGGGTGCAACGGTTTCATCAGCCTCCACAGCCTCCCGTGCTACTAGACCTGCAGCTGCTTCTGCGATCTGTGTCGTCAGATCTCTTGGCCACCCTTCGCGCACTGCACGCCTTAGGATCACACTGTGCGAGCAGTCGAACGCACGCGCGATGTCCCGACACGAGCGAACCCCAGCCCTGTATTCACGCTCGATTCCTTTCCAGTCAAGCACTTTTTGATTGTTAGCCACTATGCGCCTCCTGACAATAAAAAACCCCACGCGCCCTTAGGGACAGCGTGGGGCAGGTGGGGTTTTGTGGCGGAATAACCCGACGATACGTAGATTTTACAAAAGTGATCGTCGTTTGTCAAATTATTCCGTGATTAGCGATGCAGGTACGCCACCGACACAGGTTTCGTGGGTCGTTACGTGTTGTTGCAAGAGTTTTTGTGCCCGCTCCAAGGAAGTTGCGACCGTAACAACCTCGCCAGGCTGACCTAGGGTTGTACCGGAGCAGGTCACAACGCTGATCCCTGGCACCGGAAAGACCCTTCGTAAATAGCCATAGACGATAGAAGCGCGGGTTACTGTGTGGAGTGTATCCGAATGCTTTGGTACTGCGCGGGTATCTCGAAAGGTCTCAGTACCCTGTTGATCCAACCCGATCACCGTCACTTTTTCCGGCAACAAGGTAAGCACGGCGGCTGCATCTGGTGCAGGAGGGGGTGTGGCGGCTGCATGCTTCGTTGCACCTTGCACGATTCCTGTGGCGGGGGTAGGTCGGCTGTCCGTCGTTCTGGCGGGTACGATGCCCTGTATCTGTGTGTCTTCCACGACAGGAGAAGTGCCGGATCGGTATTGAAGGAATGCGTAGAGTGCTGCAAAATACGAGACCAGTAGCGCAACAGACAGAAGAGAAAGGGTTTTTTGTTTGCTAGAGGGTGCGATCATGGCGTCACCATGCCCAGAGGAGTCTGGTTGTAGGGGGAGTGGTTAGCGCAAGGGCTAAAAGACCTTTATTATAACCCAAGTTGCCACCTATCAGGCGACGAAGACCGCATAAGAAATATGATATTTCAGGCTGCGAATTGAAAGCTGTGAGCCAGGACAAACAGAAATGCTTTTAATTCAAAACCAG
>CAIJYR010000081.1 GCA_903824965.1 uncultured Thiotrichales bacterium | reverse complement strand
TGGCGAGCCAGCGAAGTGGCGAGTCGTGGCGGACGCAGGGCGGCGCGGGCGCCGAAGGCACGGCATGTCGCCAATTTTTCGCTCCCGACGGCGACTGGGATGTCCCAGTCGGGTATCGCGAAAAATGGCGACTTCCCTGTCCGTCATGCCGCCCGCGATTTTGACCTTGACGTGCCGCTCTGCGGCTTGGGCCACGGTGATCCGCTCCGGTGGCGCAATCCGAGCTACTTCGTCCAGCACGATTTCGGAAGCACGACCGTATTTAGGGGTTCCCGAAGGTTTCCGCGAGTCTCGCGTGAAGGTCACGGCGTATCCTATCGATGGACAGCTTCAAGACGACGATGATTTCGCCCGATAGGCCGGTGTCCCGCGCCACCCTGTCCGGCAAGGTTTCCAGCCCTACTTCCACAATGCTGACGTATTCGGCGAACTCCCGTTTGACCTCGTCGTAAGGGATGAGATCACCGGCGTTTCTGCGGCTATCGTCCATCTCCCTTTTCAACTTCACCTTGCGGAAGTTGATATCCACTTCCAGAAGGTCGGCCCGATTCTTCCGAATGCGCGAGCCATCATTGTCAATCCGCGCAAGGTTGATTCTGCCAGCGCCTTCGCGTTTTCCTCCGTGGTATGCGTCGTCGTCTGTTGTCGTCATGGCGTCCACGGCTATCACTCGCTAGGTTTAGGAAACAGCAACTATCTTGGTCTCTTGCGGTTCAAGATGGGAAACGTCCGATATGATCATGGATTCCATGATGGCACTCAGAATGACCTTTATAGGGACGGCTACCGACACGGTTATGTACTTGCCATTATCAGCCTGCACCCGCTTGTATTTCCTAGCCCATATCTGTCTGTTATTCTTCCAAGCGAGCCTGAGTGCGTGGAAAGGAAGCATGTAACAGGTTCCGGTGTCCTTGACGAGATAGGCGATGTAGTCGCACGCCATGTCCTTTGCTATCCACCCTTTTCTACGGTTCTGCCTGTTGCCCTTGTCAACGCTGCTCCAGTATTCAAGGAGAATGTCTCCGTAGTCGGTCTCCCTGACCTTCTCTTCGACCGAGATGGTTTTCCCACTGGTCAACGTGATAATCCGGTCGACGCCACCATTCTGCGCCCATCCTTCGCCCTCAATATACACGGAGTTTGCGTATGTCGGGAATGCGGATCGGTACAGGCGCTCCCAAATAGGATCTCCGGCATATAGCACCGAGGCGGCGTTGGAGTCTTTAAACGAGTGCATTATCACTCTCCGGCGGATTGATTCCCCCAAACGTCCCATCCCTTGGCTGGTTCTCTGCAAAACAATTCGACCCGATCAAAGGCCGGATACATGGCCTCGATATACTTCCTGAATATCTCAGGCTTTGTGCTGTGGTTCCCGCGCTTCTCGATGACCACGGATACGGGCCTGGCATCAGGAGGAGGTGCTGGCATATCCCCTCTCGTGGCAACCAGCAATACTTCATGCTGCTGCCTGAAGTAATAACCCATCCCCATGATTTCTTTGTCCCATACGGCCATGGTTCTGTAAGTGAACCCCCATGTTGTCAGAACTTCCATTGCCTCCACGAGTTTCGGACTCGTTGCCCAAAGGAAGATTATGGAGTCGTCTTCCGAAATCTGACAAATCGGAAGTGCCTTAATCTCATCAAGGGTCATGGTGGGATATTTGTTCTCGATGGCTCTGTTTTCTGTTCTGGCGTGCTCATAGCGCCAAGGCGGATCAGCATAGATGACGCGATACTTTTTGCCCGCGTTCAACTCATGGTTGCTGGCCGATATTGCGTTAAGTCTTGCAATCCGCACATTCATGCGTGCCTTGCCGAGTTCCCGCCGCATCTCTTTTATGGCAAGACCTGCCGGAATATCCCCCGCAGCAACCTTATCAAGCAGATCCGGTGCATTCTGCTCAAGACTGTGAACCCGCTCCATGGCAGCACGGCTGATACCGAGGATCTTGGCCATTGCTGTTGCAGATGATCGGGCATGTTTAATGGCATGGTTGCGGACTGAACCAGACAGTTGACCCTCAACTTGAGGGTCAACTGTCTTCTCGGCGGCCCAGTTCTGATTTCCAACCATAGCCTCACTCCGCGCCCGATTGCCCTCCTCATTGATCCGTGTCTGCATTTCTGCCCACTCGTTAGACTTGGCGAACAGTTTCTTCCTGACCGCGCCTTCCTGTTCTTGACTGATCCAATGTCTACTGGCGGCATGTTCTCGGTCGACGAATAGGAAAGGGTCGCCACCGCTCCATTCCACGAATATGGGTTCAGTACCGGTATCGAGACAGGCTTGGTATCGGTGCCTCCCGTCCAGGATCTTCCCGTCGCATAGTAGAATCGGATGCCCAGGCGCATACCCTTGGCGGATCGATTCGCAGAGGGCTGTATATTCCTCTACCTGCATTCTCGGCATCAGCAAGCAAGCCGCGTGGAACTCGTAGGTCATTTGCTATCCTCACTATCGTTGTGTTCAGGGAACCGCTCACCCGTGGATTCCAAGGTCGCCTGCTTGCAGGTGAATTGCTGCCAACGGCGCACGGCCACATCCACGTACTGCGGGTTCAATTCGATGGCATAGCGTAACTGCTCAGGTACCCAACTGCCTGATTCTTCAATGAGTTAGCATTATGCGACGTGTGCACTGCCAAAGTAGTTGCTTTGTTTATCAATGAGTTATAATTCTAATAGAGGTTGTGCGTCATTTACAACGCATTGATAATCGTAGCATTTTGACCCCCTGAGCAGTTACGGCATAGCAAGACCGGCCCAACATCTCGGCGGCAATGATCGTGGTACCGCTGCCGGAGAACGGCTCGTAGACGGCCTGGCCTGGATTGCTGTTGTTTTCGATGGGACGGCGCATACACTCAACGGGTTTTTGGGTAGCATGGCCTGTTTCGGATTTCTGCGGTTTTTGGATTTCCCAGAGCGTTGATTGGGTTCGGTCTCCGTTGTAGCTGGAGGTCTTGCCGTCCCGCACTGCATACCAGCATGTCTCGTGCTGGATGTGATAATTGCCACGCCCGATGGCGAAGTGGCTTTTTGCCCAGATAATTTGCGACCGCAGAATCAGGTCGCACGAAGCGAGGCTATCGCCCACAATCCCTGCGTAGATTCCAGCATGCCAAACGTAGGCAACGTCCCCAGGGAATAGCGCCCATGCTTCCCGCCAATCAGCTCGGTCGTCGTTCTCAACTGCCCCCGTTGCCCGATTCTTTGATTTGCCCAGCCTCGCATCGCGCCATTTGGGGTCATATTCGACGCCGTAGGGCGGATCCGTCACCATTAGGTGCGGTTTTACTCCGGCCAGCACGCGCTCGACAACGTCTGCCTCAGTGCAATCGCCGCAGGCAAGTCTGTGGCTGCCTAGAATCCACACGTCGCCCAGTTTCGAGACCGGATTCTCGGTCACTTCCGGCACATCATCTGGATCTGTGTTGCCTTTCGGCGTTGCGTTGGCCTGTGCGAGGTAGGCTTCGACCTCCTCCAGCCCGAAACCTGTTACCGACATATCAAATCCCGCGCCCACGAGGTCGGAAACCTCCAGCGCGAGTGTTTCCAAGTCCCAGCCCCCGTTGATGGCCAATTTGTTGTCCGCTAGAACGTAGGCACGCCGCTGCGTGTCTGTCATGTGACCAAGGCGGATACACGGAGCCTCGGTGATGCCAAGCTTCATGGCGGCCAACACCCGCCCATGTCCGGCAATGATTCCGCCCTGGCCGTCAATCAGTACCGGATTCGTCCAGCCAAACTCACGCATCGATCCGGCAATCTGGGCCACCTGGGCGTCACTGTGCGTCCTAGCGTTTCGGGCGTAAGGCACCAGGCTCGCGGTCGGGAGGATTTCGATTTCAGTCGGTACGTTCATGTAGCAATCTCCATGCTTCAACAAGGCAATGCGGCACTTGGCCGTTTCCTAGAACTTTAATTCTGTCCACCCTAAAGGCCATCCCATTAGCCACTCTACCCACGTTGGGTTCAATCGACCACCAACAACCTCTGGCAGACATACCGTTCCCCACTTCTTCCTTGATTCTGGACTCCGCTGGTTGCTCCTGAAGTCCCTGTATAATGGCGTTGGCCACAATCCAGATCCTCTCTCGTTTGTGGGGAGCGCCGACATCATGCGCTCAGATAATTCCCCACCTCGCATTGAACCCCATTTTGGCAATATCAGAGAGGACTCTTGCAAGTCCTCTCCTGACAAGCATTGGTGAGTTCTCCACGACAATGTATCCAGGTCGTATCTCACCGATAATCCGCGCCATTTCTTTCCATAGTCCTGATCTGCTTCCATCAATCCCTGTTCCCTTTCCGGCGATGGTAATGTCCTGACAAGGGAACCCGCCAGAAACAACATCAACAATTCCTCGCCACGGTCGTCCGTCAAAAGTCCCAATGTCATCCCAGATCGGGAAAGGCGGCAGAACGCCTTCGTTCTGTCTTGCGACAAGTACCCCTGCGGCGTAGGGATTGATCTCAACAGCACAGACGGTGCGCCATCCAAGCATCTTCCCGCCGAGGATTCCTCCTCCTGCGCCAGCGAATAACGCAAGTTCTCGCAGTGGTTCACCAACGCACGGCTCATCAACCATGACATTCATCACCTGCATTCTCAGTCTTGGTTCCCAATGCTTCCGTCAATTTGCCTGCGTACCATGCGAGTTTTTTCGCGTCCTGCGACGAAAGGTCTTTCTTTCCTAGCCGCCAGGCGTACTTCATGATCTGCCCGCGCAGAAATCCGATGTACTGGTACTGACCGAGTGCTGATTGGATGGCGTCGATGCACTCGACCGTACCGCCATCGATGGGCTGGTAGTGGGTCGGGTGGTTCACTTGCTCGGCTGGTAGAGTCATGCTGTTGGCCTCGGCTGCATCAGGGTGAAATTCGGTGTTTTTGAAAACCTCAAGTCGTTGTTCCTGTTTACGAATACTCAAAACAATCAAGATTTTTCAGACCCGAAATCCGCACGAAGACCGCGCTCGCACGGCACCCGCATCTTCTTTTCCCAGGTAGTACCTAATTACCCTGGGCAGGTACTGCCTGCCTTGTACTTTCTCTCCCATCCATTTCACTTTCTTTTCTTTGGCGGCAGGGAAGGTATAGAGGTGTCTTCTATTGCATCGCGAAAGATGCGGTTGATGTCCTCTTCGGTGAGCGATCGGAGAAATTCCCTATCCAGTGCCGCCCTTATTTCATAAAGACTGAGTGGCGTTGGGTCTTCCTCTTCCCTTGCCGCCTCTTCGATTGGGTCAACCTGTTCGGTAATGGGTGTCATTTTCTTCGTGCGCCGCTTGTTCATATTCTTCTTGCCCTTTTATGTGTCGCCATTGGAATGTCACTCCAGATGAAGCACTGTTCTGTAAACGTTGCTTTTGTGCGCTTCGTTCGCGCCTTCCTATACTGTGTCCAGCCAGCATCTATTTCGGCCCTGTACTGTTGCATCAGTTCCGAACCGGTCAACCCGACGGCACGGCATATTCTCGCCACGGGATAACCATGCGCAGCCATGTCCTTTATCTTGTCGCGCACTTGCTGATTCACAACCCACCTCCTTATTCTGAGAAGAGCCAACCACATGCGGTTACCAGCGCCGCGATGAGGCTGGCGGTTATGGCAATCAATAGCAGTACGCCTATGCCAAGGGTGAGTACGATGGATGCAGGTATTACTGTTGCTGCCAACCCAACTACCCAAGAGGCAACCAACCACTTGCACATTTCTAATTGCCCTCTTCAGTGCTGAAACCCTGGAGACAGTTCATCCCTTCCACGAGTTTCAGAACGATGCCTGTGACCTTCCATTTGTGGGTAATGGTCGACCCCTCTACCGTGCCGACCTTTCTCATCCCTTCCCTGCCATCTGGGTGTCCCATATACAGGGTGCCTGGGCCGCAGAAAGGGATGATGACCTGTACCTCAATGGACATGGTTGTTCTCTCTCAGGTATCGGATGTGTTCTACGAATTCCTCTTTCGCCAGCACCTTTGCAGTCGCCATAAACTTCTCGGCTGCCTTGTCGGTTAATCCGAAACGACATAGAACTACCATCGGCCATTCTTTTGGATCAACAAATGTTTGCGCCGTCCCAAGGTAATAGGCAGTCTTGAGAATGTGGAAGCGTGTGGTGTGGTAATTGTCGTCTCCGGCACAGTCGCGCCAACGAAGATTGTGCTCGTGGTACTGAATGAAGCACTCTTCTAGTGTCATTAGACACACCATTTCCGCATTTCAAGCCGGATCGCCGAACTATCCAACCCGCGATGGGCGTATGCCTCACGAATCGGTGGATCGCGCTCTAAAGCGTTTTCCAGAATCCTTGATCGATCGACCTCCTGCATTTCCAGGTAGTGCTCGAACAGTTCATCGTTTTCTGCACAATGTCGGTAATAATCGGCTACCCATAGAAACGTCGCCTGTGGAAATGTCATGGCTAGTCACTCGTCGTAAGTGGTTTGGGATGACAACTGGGATCAGGTCAAAGAGCGAGTTGCCCACGCCCGTTGTGACATGCGCCTTCGGAACGGTAGACGGCATACAGCGGTTACCAGCTCGTCTTGTTTGCATAATCGAATGCCTCTTGTAAACGTTGCGCCATTTTCATGGATTTGACCTTCTTGACCGTATTGAAGAACTCAAACCGTGGTTTGACGTGGACGGTGTCCTTGAAAATATAGATCAGGTCGATTGGGTAGCGTTTCTTGCCGCGTCGGTGCCAGAGCGCCATTGTCCCAACGTCAGCATTCTCGACCTGTTTGTTCCATAACCGTCTGACCACATTCTCATCTGCCCGCGATCTGGCATAGACCGACCTCCCAGTAATCGGTGCAATGAAATAACCCTTGCCAAGCCTTTGGAGGAGTTGGCGCGGCCAGTTTCTGGGCGTTGTGGTGCTTTCCGGTGTTGGGCGAGCACCGATTGGTATTGCAAAGTCCACTCCAGAATACTTGATTTTGTCTCCGCCCGTTTCCTGGATGGCCATGAATGCATCCATGTCCACGACCCTGCTCACGATGTTTGCGTCTTTCTTGTCTGCTGGCTTGAATCGGACGCCCTTCTTCACCCACTGCGTCCGTATCGTGAACCGATCCGGCAGTTCGCGTATAACCTCGTCCCTAGCGTCTCGTGCTACGTTGGTCAGCGCCATGGCAGTAGCGAATCGCACGGTTTTCTCGATTCGTTGTGCAACCCGCACCACATTGGCGCTTGTGAAGGTGCAGGTGATGATGGAGGTCACAATTCGATAGCCCTCAGAAACAGTTCGATCTCTAGCACCTTTGTGTTATGGAGGAGCGCGTCTTTTTTGGCCGTCTTGCACGCTTTCACTAGGTCTCCAAAACTCAATTTCCTGTCGCAGACCACATTCCCGATGTGGTCGCTGTCGTCTATCGGTTCGTTGAGGTTCCGTCCGATCACCTGCATGGCAACCCACTTGCTTGGAGGGTGGTATTGGATAACGTCGTCAAATACCAAGGATAGGTCGATCGGCAGTTCGCGCCTCGACGTGAACACCAGCACGCTGTCGGTATGGGACGCATAGGTTGCAATGACCTGGGCTGCGGCCATTGGATAGGCAAAGGCAATCTCGTCCAGATCCTCGAACAGATAAACACCACGATCCGGCAGTCTACTCAGTACGCTTCGTAGCACACTTGCGCCATGGTCGATGAAGCATTCCGTCTTTGCGACGAACAAAGGCAGGTGCAGTTCTCCGGCAAGCACTGACGCGGTGTAGGTTTTCCCACTTCCGCTTGGCCCTATCAGGAGCATTGTCCTGCGCGGTGCCAGACCATAGGTGTGGAGGTCGTCTCGTTTACGCTGTTCTAGGACGATTCTTTCGATGCGTGCGCGGGTTCCATCCTCGACAGCAAGGTCTTCCAATTTCACCTTTGGGAAGATTGGGCCGAGCAGTTCTGCGGGTACAGGGTTCACTGGTTCGGAAATCGTGCTGTCCATGAGGGTGCGTAGTTCATGCGCCATGGCAATGTGGCCGAGGTTTGCATGATAGGCAACTAACGCGACAGCCGCCGTGTAGAATCGGTTATTATCCAGGGAGATATGCGCTTTCAGCAATTCGCGCAGTAGGTTGGCCTCGGTCATTTTCATTCCCTAGTCTTGTGGAATACGCAAAGTGGATGACGGATTCCGAGCCAGCACTCTGTCCAAGGCCATGACTGAGGGTTTGTGTCCCTGCTTGATGGCTTGTAAATAGCACCGTTCTGCTTTGTCGTAATCAATCGGGACACCAAGGCCGAACTCGTGGCAGATTCCAAGCATCCAGTACCCGTGCGGATAACCACCTGCGGCTGATTTTGAATACCAGGCGACGAAGTTTTGCGGGTGTGGCGGCCCGTAGTGTCCCTGCTGATTTCTCGAACCAAGGGTGAACTGGGCCTTTGTATCTCCTTTCTCAGCAGCCATCAAGAGGCGTTTCTTGGCGTCCTCCGAATTGTTGAAAGCCTTTGTCGAGTATGCGCCGACAAATCCTTCTTCTTCCTCGTCCTTTGTCATTTCCTTTTCCTCTTGGCGGGTTATTTATGCAGTATACCCCTACCAGGCTTTTTCCAACGTGCAGCAACTTCTTTTTTTACTTGCACCTGCATTTCGAGTGGACATTGTGCGAGCAAATAGTCGCGGCGCGACTGATCCTGAACCGTTCTGTAGAGGCGGATATTTCGCGCACGGCAGCAGATATAGTAGTCGTCGTATGTTCCGGTGTCGGCCACGCAGTTTGGGCATTCCACGATCGTGGTGAGGTGGGCCGCCTTGTACAGAAGAGCGCCAGGCAATACGTCCAGAATCTCCGCCAGTTTCTCAAATGCACGCCAGGTTGTTTCAACGTCCGATCGGATCGGAATTGTGATCTGTCTGCGCGGGTGCGCTGAATTGGTCAGGACGTGCGCTATCGGGCTGGATACTGCGTGGGCGATCATCCAACCGTGCTGTTTGAAAAACTCCAAGAGCGACACAACGCCAACGTGGGCGGCTTGTTCAGGCGGGTATACGTGGAAGGTTTCAGGCAGCGTGGTGAAGAGGTCTTCCATTGCGGTGATTCCTTATAGGTCAGCAAGATGACAGTGAATAGGCACGTTGCGAGTGTGGGTGTCCCAGAAATACAGAGTGTAAAAATGTCCCACCCACTAATTATCAAAGGTTTTTAAGAGCCAATCCATGCCGGAGACGAGTGGTACACGCCGGAGCGAGTGGTGGTCGCAGTGAGGAAGTGAAGAGGTCGTCCATTGCGGTTTGGGTTTTGAGGCCCGCCCACGGGAGATCCCGATCGGGTACGGTGATCCCGATCGGGTTTTTCGGCGTAAGTCGTTGATCGTGTCGGATCGGGATCTGTGATCCCGATCGGGTTTTTCGGCGTAAGTCGTTGATCGTGTCGGATCGGGATCTGTGATCCCGATCGGGATCTTTTGGATTAAGTCGTTGATCGTGCCGGATCGGGATCTGTGATCCCGATCGGGATCTTCCGGCATAAGTGTTTGATAGTTTCTGTGTCCGATCGGGATCTTGGTGATCCCGATCGGAACAAATAGGCCCAAAAGGGTTACAAGGTTACATTTTTGGTTACAGGGGGATTTTGGCCTAATATAATAATAACTAAGGGAATAAATTATTATTATTATAGCCAATTTCTAGTTTGTAACCATTGTAACCTTGTAACCCCAATAAATATTACTATGCAGGAGATTCTCTCTCCTCCCTCTATAGAAGGTCTTGCGGGGGGTTACAAAGGTTACAAAGGTTACATCACTGATTCCGCATTGGAAATCAGTGACCATTTAGGGCGGGGTGAGGGGCCGAAAGGTTACAAGGTTACAATTACGTTCCGGTTCTCTTCTATGCGGGGTCGTCCGAGGAAATCACTACGTCGATCGGGATGCCTGTTGCTTTTGAACATACCGTCCCGAATCGGACAATCTTGTTTTTCTCAACTTCAGGGATCCGTCCGAGTATCCGGCCCCATCCTTGGCACCAGGGTGTATCTCTCAGCAGCTCGATCAGGTTCCGGTGTGTGTTCGAGATCCAGACTGTGCCGGATCGGACTTTTATCCCACACCGTTCGAGTGCTTCCGTCGCACCCTTCTCTGACACGTTCGCGTACTTTTTGGCCGCCGCGATCGCGATCAGTTCACCGATCGTGTACTTCACGGTTGGCCCTTGTTCTTGCGCAACCTCCACCCTGGACTCTGCGATGTGGGCCACCAGCCTCAGTTCGTCCTTGGTGCTGGCAATATCGTGTGTTTCGTTCCAGTTCTGTCGGGCGATCCACTCCTTGGCGATCCCGATCGTGATCTCTTTGGTACAGTGCAGCAGATAATCACCTGCCGCGAGTGGTGCGTACTGATCGGCCATCCGTTCCGATCCTAGCAATTCCGCAAGCACTGTGGAGAATACTACGATATTTTTCTGGAGAGTGGCAAGGTTTTTTATCGTCCGATTCCGTAAACCAATACAAAAATCCTCGGTCAGCAATTCCGCTGCGATCGGTTGTACCTGATCGTGGAATCTGCGCCGATCGGCCTCGGAATGGTGATCGCGCATGGATAATACAATAATCCGGTTCTGATCCGCTGTCTGCTTCAGTTGTGGGACGATCGCAGACAGGCAAAAGATTGCCTTGGTTGCGTAGGAGATACCCAGCCCGTCCTTGCCGCCCTTCAGAATGTTCCCACTCTCGTCCGAACTGCTGGCCCGCACCAAGGCCAGGATGGACTGTAGGTTCTCGGCAGCGCGGTGTGACTCACCCTCCGCTTCGTCCAACACCACCGGCCTTGCGTCATGTCCCAATGCCTGCCGGATGCCTGCGGCAGTGGTCTCACCCTGCGCCGCCAAGGCAAACCGACCCAACGCCTTCATGATGATCCGCTGGAGTGCCCACGATTTTCCCGAACCGGACGGCCCTGTGATCCACAGGTGTGGTCGCCAGGTCAGGGCACCACAAACGGGCGCAATCACCAGCCATCCGGCAAGGAACGCACCGAAGGACGGGTTTTCCCAACAAAGTGCTGTGCATAGGGTGTGCAGCTTGTACGCCTCCGCCTGCGAGACCGCCACTCCTGTGGTCTTGGTGGCGGGTAGCGCCTCGTAGACGTAGTGGCTGGTATGGTGCTGAAGGCCGACCTCTTCGCAGTCGATGACAAGCCTGTCGCCTGCGTGGAAGACCAACCGCCCATCGTCCCACCAAACGCCGCGCCCGCGCAGTCGGTCGGCCTGAAACACGCCCTTGTTCAGGCATTGCGATATGAGTGAACTGGTGGCGCGGTCGACTGCCTGGCCGCCGAATCCCTCGGCGCGTGGATACTCGCGTTCCCAGTAAAAGAGCGGCGCGAGTTGGAGGAGGAACTGCTTGCCTATCCGTGCGGCGTCCACCGCGATGACCTGTTTTGCACGGACGGACAAAAAGTAGCAGGTGTTGTGGTTGTAGCCAAGCGGCAGGAAATACGGGCTGTCGACGCTTTCTGTGACGATGGTTTCTGCTGGCGCGGACACGATCCCTTGGAGTTGTCGTGCAACCTCCTCGGCGTTGGTGAGTATCAGAAGGTCGTTCCAGTCGGTGGGCTTGGCGGCGGAATACTTGGCGGCATAGGTGGTGATACTTTGGTCATCGAAGACCGGATAGACCACTGTGCCGCCGACTGTGTTCGCCGCTTTCTTCGCCAGGGTCAGGCCAGGGTTGGGCGTGCCGTCATTCATCTGCGTCCACTGGTCGTTGTCAGCACCGATGGTAATGGTCGCGCCTGGATAGGCGTCACGCAGTGCCTTGGCCACGGGTTCGAGGTTGCTCGCGTCCAGTGCACACACCACGCACTCGAACACGCCAGAGGCGAAGCAGGTCGCGCCAGTAGCGTACCCTTCGACAATTAGGACGTTGGTGGTTGCCTTGGATTTTCCCGCGCTCATGGGATGGAAGTGCGCCGCCTTCTCTGCCCCTGGCAGGTACCACTTGGCTCCGGCGGGTGTGATGAACTGGAGCGACCAGATCACGCCGCTCACGTCCCGCAATGGAATGACCAACGATCCGTTCTGGATTGTGAAAGTCCGATCGGAGGGTGTTGCGATATCGTAGGCGCGGGTCGTGACCCGCAGTCCGTGTGGCTGGACGTGCTTCTTGGTTAGATACGGGTGGCCTGCGCAGTCTGCCGAATCTTGCCAAATGCTGATGGCGTCCCTTCGGCCCTTGTCGTGCTGGCGGCGTTTCTCCTCTTCGCGTTTCCGGCGTGCTTCTTCGTTGCGCTTGGCGAAGATGGCCCTCTCTTCTGGTGTGCAGGACTTCTCGGCCTTGGCCGTCCAGTTGGCCGCGAAGTTTGAACGGTGGTCGCCATAGCCGCCCGATGCTGGCGGGTCGTCATGGAAAATATACCAGCCTGCCTTCCGGTGTTTTGTGTCGTTCGCTATCTGGTATCGGTGCAACTTGCCGTCCGGCATGAATGCGTCCTTGCCTCCGAAGGGCACACCGTCATCCGCCATGGCGGCCAAGAAGCCGTTCACTGTGTCTGTTTGCATGGCGCTTTCCTCCGTTGCATAGCCTCTTCCAGCCGTTGTACGTCCGGCGGCGATAGGATGCGTGCGCGTTGGGTGCGATCGAACCTGTCCTGGAATGTGATGAAGCGCCGCTTTTCTTGGCAGTATTCTTTGATGGCCACCTTGGGTCTGGTGAATCCGATGGCGGTAGCGATGTCGCTGGCGAAGCGCAATTGGACACCGTCTAGGTCTACGGCACGGACTTTCATGTCAGTTTGCCTTCTTGGGTGGCAGACGGTGGAGGCGCAGCGTGCAAACATTGGCAATGGTCTGGAGATCTGCGTCCGAGTAGGTGGCTTGTGAAAATATCTGCGCCCAGTCGTCTTCATCCAGGGATGGCGGTGGCGCGGCGATGATCTCTATCCACTCACGCGGCGTGCGCGGTTTCTGTTTCCGGCGTTCCTGTAGCCGGAATGCCTCTGTGATGGTAAGGCGGGCATGGATTAATGACGATTCTGGGAATGGGAGTATGGCAAAGCCATTCCTGGTCATTAGGTAGAACCTGACACCGGTGTCACTGGTTCCCTCGCTGAAGTTTGGGAGCTGCCCATCCAACACAGCGGCCAGATAGTCGATCCTCTGCAGGAGGTTGTCGTGCGGCACTTCCATAAACTTGGCAACGATCTGAGTGGAAATAACTACTTCCCCTGCCATGGTATCGAACAGGGCCTCGAGGACTTCGTCCGTCATGCCGTCCATGATCGGGAGGCACATCTTCATCTTCGTCATGTCAGTGGGCCTTCTCTTGTGGTGGTAGCGGGTTGAGGCGCAGCGTGCAGGCATCCCTAATGGCTGGCAGTGCTTCGATCGGGAGGTGGCCTCTGGCAATGAAATCAGGGAGGTTTGCCCTCTCGACTGCGGAGAAAGCCTTCAGATAGAGGAGCTTCATTTCTATCGCATCTTGCTCAAATGGCATCATGAGGGCGAACCCATGGCGGGTCATGAGGTAGCCATACTCGCGGGTCAGGAACATTGCCTCCTCGCCAGGGAATTGCCGCCTGAGCATCTCGATCTCTTCCAGAAGGATCCCGTGCGGCCTTCTGAACCATTCCGCGACGCTCGTGCTTCTGAGGTGCGGAATCCTGTCGACGAGCACAAAGTTCGGGATGAAAACGCATGGGAGCGCGTGCGGGTTCATCGGGCGGCCTCCTGGTGTCGGCGCTGGCGTTTGTCGCGTTTGAGGCGTTTGAAACAGGCGTTTAGGATTGGGTGTACGAGATTGGGCGGGAACCGATCGTCCCTAATCAGCACGGGCCACGTTTTTGGCTCTACTGGGTCAAGGGCTGCGAAAGACACAGTGACGTGCATCTCGTTCTGTCGTATCTCCATTTCGTCAAAGCCCTCCAACACCTGTAGCTTTCGGCAGGACGCGCCATCACCTTCGATCGCAAGCAACGAGAAGCCAATGCGGTCGACTGTGTAGTAAGGGCTGTTGAGACACTTCAGGTGTGGGCTGGTCACCACACCCATATTCGCCAGCACCGACTGGATTTCGCTCGACACATCGGCGTGTTCGACCTTGAAAAACTTGGCAAGGATCACGCTGGCAGTAATCACAGCCCCGTTCTCGACGCGGAACATCCCTTCTAATTCGTAACTGAGGTGCATAGCTGTTCCCCTATGAGGAAGTCGTTCAGGTCTCCGGCGCACGCCAGGTAGCACGCTGCGCCGTGTTCGAGGAGTTGCTTCACTGCTGGGTCGGCCTCCCTTTCCGCGCACCAGTTTTTATACTCCCCGATGTCTTGCCAGTCCTTCGCCATGCCTTTCAGGTCGGCTTCATTCATCACACCTCTCCTTCGTTGGTTGGTCGGCATTACGGATGTGGTCGACAGATTCATGGTGCTTGATGCGGTAGTCCATTTCTCCAAACTCGCGGAAGGCGTTTACAAATCCGATCGCACTGCCTCCGAAATAGAAGAACACCTGTCCCATCCTTGGCGAGTCGCTACCGCGTTCTGGCGAGTAGAAACTGATCCTCCCGTTGGTTATGCAGAACACCAGTGCCCCCGCTGCCAACTTCCGGTACCAGCCCGTGTCAGCGGAGTTGTTCGTCAGGACGATCGCCTGCCTGATATTCCCTGTGCTGTATTCCTGCAAGAACTTGTCGACGAACTGTTCGATCAGCGGCATGGAATAGGGCGGGTTCATGAATAGGCTGTCTGCTGTCCACACCAATGCCAGCCCGTTGTCCTCCTTGGTGAAGAACCGCAACGCCTTCACGACCTCGTTGGCAACCGCTGAGGACGCAGGGTCGAGGTCAATCTCTCCGCCCATGACCTTCCTCACTGCGACCACCACCCGCTCCGGCGTGTACCACTCGTCTCCGATATGGTTTGGCTCTTCTTGGGTGTCGTCAAAACCACCGGAAAGGTATGGGTGTTGCAAATACGAAGGCTTCGTATTTGCAACACCCACACTCTCAACGTGTCTACTTACCACCGTTAATCCAATTCCCAGTTTCTTGGCAATCTTCCGACAGCTCATCCCCTCGTCATGGTGGAGTTCAATCTGTGCTTCACGCTCACCCTTGGCATCACCCCGCGCCTTGGCGGTCAGCATCTGTGCCCACCTTGCTGTGCAGTGCAGGATGGCAGTCACTGCTTTCGTGTCGTCTGCGGTGAAGATCCCTTCTGCTATACCGATGGTGTAAGCGTTTTGCCGATCCTTGAGTGTGATATTCCTCCCATGCAGTTCGTTGTCCCCCAGTGCATGGCGAACCGCTGCCTTACGGTCGCCCTCGCGGATGTCCGCCATGATGGTGGTGCGCCCTACTGCTAAGTGGGCCTGGATGCGGTGGAATCCGCTGGATAGCAGGAGGGTTTTTCCTAAGCGGAAGACGACTATGGGCGGGAAGATTGCGCCGTCGCGCAGGTGTTCTGCGTACTGGGCAACCGTCTCTGGCTTGTGTTCGCAACGTGGCTGCATCGATTGATCGATCGTGACGCTGGCGATTTCTATTTCTATTCCTGTCATAAATCCTCTGCTTCTTCTTTTGAGTGGAGCACCCGTGCGATCCCATGGAACTCGTGGACTACACGGATAAAGTTTTCTTGTTCTGGATTCGCATATTCATCAGGTTGTTTGATTTCCACCGCCATGAATACACCAACCTCCGTACCGACCATTTCTTGGGTGATCGTGACTCTGCGTATTCCTATGAGATCCGAACTTCCCTTGCAAAGTCCGGCGTGGAGAACTTGTGGATCGAAAATGACCCTGGTGTTGCCGACCTTCTTAGACTTCCCTGCCCATCCCATACCGACGTTGTTCCGCCAGAGCATGACGTCCTGATTCGCTCCGGCGACCTTGCGTATCTCGTTCTGGATTGCGTGTTCTGGCGTCATTCTTTTGCACTCCTTGGAATCGGTATACCACGCGCATGAGCGGTGAAGAATGCCCACGATGGCTTGTGTCCATTCTCCCACGCAATCTTCAGGAGGTCGTCATAGGTTCTTGCCTTTCTTAGCACATCCTTTCTCTGTTTGCGTACCATCTCCGGCGTGATGTTCTCCAGTTCCCCTTCCACCTCCTCGACCTTTCGGGTGGTGCAGGTATAAACGAATCCGCAATACGGGCAGATTGGTGCAGGTGCGTGGACACGGTAGCATCGCTCACACTCGCGGATTCTGACCTCAGACACGGAGTTACTTCGCGCTGGTTTCTTCCTGCCTGTGAGTGACCATTCGCGTTCTTCGTCTGGCAACCCGTGTCGGAGCATATTTCCTGCATGGTCTAGAAGGATGGCTGGTCGTGGTTTCCTGCGTAGTCCGCGCCCGACCATCTGGAGATGGAGCGTTTCAGACTGTGTTGGGCGCAAACTGATGATGGTCTCGACCGCTACCTCCCTTCCAACCTGCGCGGATAAGTCGAACCCTGTGGTGATCAGTTCGACATTGCACAGGACAAGGATCTGTCTGTCCGCGAACGCCCTGATGATTCTTTGCAGTTCTCCTTCTGGTGTTTTGCCGTCGATGTGAGCTGACGGTATGCCTGCAGCGTTGAGGTACTGAGCAACATCCGTGCTATGGCGAATGGAGCAGCAATAGGCAATGGCCAATGTGCCTGGTGCGATCCGCTTGTAATGGTCGGCGGCGTCTCCGGTAATCGATGGCTTGTCCATGGCCTCCGACAGTTCGCCGTGGTTGTAATCTCCTGCAGTTGAATGCACCTCGGTCAGGTCGGGCGTGCCTGGTGCGTAGGCGATGTAATCCGATAGGAACCCGTTGTCCATCAGCCAGCGGGTGGGTGGCCCTGCAACGATTGTCTCGAACAGGTCTCCGAGTGACTTTCCGTCCAGTCTGGTGGGGGTTGCTGAATTGCCGAGAATCTTGGTGCCGTGTTCTCGGAAATACAGGACGACCTCGGCCCAAGATTCCGAGGCTGCCATGTGTGCTTCGTCGACCACCAATAGGTCTGGTATCTTCACCTGCTTGATACGGCGGCGCAGCGTTTCGATGCTGGCAATGTGGACAGTTTCGTGTGGGTCGTAACTGACACCCGCAGCGATGTATCCGAACTGAATACCGAACTGCCGGAAGGCACCCTCAGTCTGGCGGATCAGGTTTTTTCGGTGGACGGTGAAGATCACCCTCTTGCCCTTCGTTTGGGCCGATTGCGCAATGAAGGCGGACACCACGGTCTTGCCAAAGCCCGTGGCCGCCTGCCCCATGACGCTACCGTACCGGCTCAACGCTTCCCGCAGGTCGGATACAAACGCCTGTTGGTGTGGGTAGAGGGTGATGGTTGTCAATTACCGCCTTGAGGTGCTCATGATTGGTTCTCGCTACTGTCGTCTCCAATGCGTGATTTGATGCATTCACGCACCCAATCTGAAAGTGGGAGGTCTTTCATTGCAGCGTCTTTCGCGGCTCGCGCCATTTCATCATCAAATAGAATGCACGAGACACGATAGGCTTTCCCGTTCGATATAGGTACCGGTTGTGTTCCATTGGTGTCATCTGTTTGATTCATAGTTCGATCAAATCCTCTAATGATAGCCAAGGTATGGGGGTTGTTTATACCTAGCAAGCTGAGAAGTTCAAGCGCGAGGAATAGTCTCGGATGTCTTCCGCCTTGCTCGATCTTGCTGATCTCCGAGGCACTGCATCTGGCCTTAGCCCCTACCTCCTCTTGCGTGAGACCCAAAGCCTCGCGTGCGGTTCGGAGTAACGCTCCGAACCCCTTTAGTTTGTCATCGATCATAGATAACCCAAGTTGTCACCTGTTAGTAAGTGGCTGGTTCTTCGTACAGGGCTACCAGTTATCCACGATAGGATGCGGCCTCTCGCTTATAGGTGGCAACTTGAGTTAGATATTCAGTTGTTCTGGTGCACGACATTAGCACTTAGTTTCCGGCATGTAAAACAATACCGGAAACTTTCCTATAGGAAAACCAAACTTTCCTATAGGAAAACCAAACTTTCCTATAGGAAAACCAAACTTTCCTATAGGAAAACCAAACTTTCCTATAGGAAAACCAAACTTTCCTATAGG
>CAIJYR010000080.1 GCA_903824965.1 uncultured Thiotrichales bacterium | reverse complement strand
GCGATAATGAAGCCGCCCAACGTCTCAACGAGACCAGGACAGAACTCTTTCAATTTATTCACAAAACCCAACAACGCGCCGCCTGAGCAACACCTCACAGACCACCTTCGTTCAGGCTCATGTCAGGATTGGAAAATACTCGTTCATCAAGGGTAGCCAAAGTTCTAGGGAACCTGAGTAGAAAGGAGGTGCCCTGTGAGGGGGTGGTCATCAGTTCAATGGTACCGTGTAGATTGTCGATGGCGCGTTTTACAACCTCCATGCCGACGCCTCGGCCGGAGATGGTCGTCACCTGTGTAGCGGTCGAGAACCCTGCACAGAAGATGTGGTCGAACAGCGCCGCTGTGCTGATTTCTTGATCTGGTGTCAGTAATCCAGACGCCACTGCTTTGGCACGGATGGCCTCTGCATTTAGGCCGCGACCGTCGTCTTCGAGGGTGATGATCACGTCCTCGTCAAGGCACCGCGCCCCAAGGCGCAACCGCCCAACGACTGGTTTTCCAAGGGCGATCCGTTCGGCGGAGGATTCGATACCATGGTCGACGGCGTTGCGAACAAGATGCAGCAAGGGTGCATACAACTCATTCAGGATAAATTTATCGAGTGCGGTCGATTCACCCGACAGAGTCAACGCGATGCTTTTGCCGAGTTCGCGTGACAAATCATGAACCACCCGACGGAATCGTCTGAACAACACGCTGATGGGTAACATCCGCATGGCGGTAGTGGTGTTCCGTAAGTTCGCACTGACGCGCTCCAGCTCCGAGCCGATGGCTTGTAGCATCGGATGCGACCCCGCAGATTCGATCGCCTGGGAGAGTCGTGCTTGGACGCCGCTCAGCGCAACCACCTGATCCATTAGCTGGTTGAGTTGTTCTAGCGGAACCCGAAGGGTAGGACGTTCGGTGAGCACCTCTCTTGCGACGACCGGAACGACGTGACTCGTTTCTGAGGGGTCGGCGTGCGTTTGTTCGTCGGCCAATTTGGCCATGGCCGCCAGGAGGGTTGTGCCGTGTGTGGGCTCCAGGTTCTCTGGTTGCTCAAACAGGGTGCGCATGTGGTCGGTGGCGAGCAGTGCGAGTGCGATCAGTTCTGGTGTGGCGGTGATCATTCCGTTGCGTATCTGTACGAAGGTGGTCTCGACTTGGTGGACGAAGGCTGCCAACGCCTCCCAACCGAAGGTCATCCCAGCCCCTTTGAGCGAGTGCAACAACCCAAACGCACGATCCACCAGATCAGCATCATCTGGGGATTGCTCTAAATTGAGCAATGTTTCTTCCAGTTGGATCAGAAACGCGTCTGCCTCTTGTTTCCATTCTTCGATAGGATCAAGGCTTTCCATGGTAATAGCCCCCCATGTTTCTACGATATGCAGGTATGTTTTTGAAGGATTTCCAGGGTAGGTTCTTGTCAACGTCCACACATTGATCATATCTTCGCACAAGCACCATCCAAATACTGGAATACCATTATTTCTATCAGGAGGAAGCGCATGAGCCGTGTCGCTGCGATTCAAATGGCCTCAGGGCCGCATGTGAGTGCCAATCTGCTGGAGGTCAGTCGGCTGATTGCCCAAGCGGCCGCTGACGGGGCGAAGCTTGTTGTTTTGCCTGAGGACTTTGCGCTAATGGGCAGCGACCAGGATAAGCTCAAGATCTGTGAGAGGGAAGACCAAGGCCCTATCCAAGCGTTTCTTGCCGGACAAGCGGCACGTCATGGAATCTGGCTGGTAGGGGGTACCGTGCCCCTCTTTGCCGACGATCCCATGCGGGTACGTGCGGCTTGCCTGGTCTACAACGCCACAGGGCAGCGCGTAGCACGCTATGACAAAATCCACCTCTTCGATGTGTATTTAGAAGAAACAGGAGAGAAGTATACCGAATCCTTGGCCACTGAGGCAGGAAAGTCCACCGTAGCCCTCGACACCCCTTTTGGACGGCTTGGTTTGGCGGTGTGCTATGACTTGCGCTTTCCTGAGCTGCTGCGTAGCCTTGTGACGCAAAGCATTGAGATTGTGGCGTTACCGGCTGCTTTTACTGCCATCACGGGCAAGGCGCATTGGGAGATTTTGGTGCGTGCACGTGCCATTGAGAACCTTTGTTATGTGGTGGCGGCGGCTCAGGGGGGATACCACCTGAGTGGGCGTGAAACCTACGGTGACAGCATGATTGTTGATCCCTGGGGTGTGGTGCTAGACCGTCTGGCCCGTGGTGCGGGTGTGGTTTCGGCAAACCTCGACCGCAAACGCCTACAATCCATCCGTCGTAATTTTCCGGCCCTTGAACACACGCGCCTGCGTTGCAGCGTGGTAGCATGATTCAGACCGATCGGATTCAGACGGATCGTCTGGTAGTTCCCTCCTGCATCCCAGGAGAAGACACTGCAGAACACAACATACGCCCGAAGCGTTTGTCGGAGTATGCGGGACAACCGGCGGTGCGTGAACAAATGGAGGTTTTTATTCCGGCGGCGCGTGCTCGACGGGAAGCACTGGATCATGTGTTGATTTTCGGGCCGCCGGGCCTTGGCAAAACCACGCTGGCCCATATCATTGCCCATGAATTGGGTGTCAATCTGCGCCAAACCTCTGGCCCTGTCCTGGATCGTCCTGGCGATTTGGCGGCTATTCTGACCAATCTTGAGCCACGTGATGTGCTCTTCGTCGACGAAATTCATAGGCTGAGTCCTGTGGTAGAAGAGGTTCTCTATCCGGCCATGGAGGACTTCCAGTTGGATCTGGTCATCGGGGAAGGGCCTGCGGCACGTTCCATCAAGCTTGATTTGCCTGCCTTTACCTTGGTGGGTGCAACCACGCGTGCTGGGTTGTTGACTTCGCCCCTGCGCGATCGTTTTGGCATTGTCCAGCGTTTGGTCTTTTATAACCTCGAAGACCTGACCCTGATTGTGACCCGTGCGGCGACCATTCTAGGCGTGGCCATGGATTCCGAAGGTGCGGTTCAAATTGCACGCCGCGCACGAGGGACACCCCGCATTGCCAACCGTCTGCTGCGGCGGGTGCGTGATTACGCGCAGATCAAGGCTGATGGGGTCATCACCGAGTCGGTTGCCAAGCGTGCGCTGGATTTGTTGGAGGTGGATGCGGAAGGGTTTGACATCATGGATCGCAAGCTGCTGTTGGCGATCATCCGTACGTTTGACGGCGGGCCTGTCGGCGTGGACACCCTAGCGGCTGCCATCGGGGAAGAACGTGGCACCATTGAAGATGTCCTAGAACCCTACCTGATCCAACAGGGCTTTTTGATGCGCACCCCACGGGGACGTGTGGCAACCCGCAGCGCCTACCAACACTTTCACCTGGCACCCCCGCCTGGCTTGGTCGTACAGGATTTGTTCGATCCAGGAAAGAGCGTCTAAAGCACTTACTCGAACTCCCTAAAGCTTTGGTAACACCTAGACAACGGTGTGTCTGAGCGGGTATGATTTTTGTGTAAACAATGTCGTACAGATGGCTTCCTCGCGATACTGTTGCCCAAAACGCTTACCAATCGACTGGTGACTGGAGGCATGTATGTCATTCATTGTGTGGGATAATAAATACAGTGTTGGCGACGATCTTCTGAATTACCAGCATAAAAAGCTATTCGATGTCATCAATCATTTGCATGAAGCGATGCTTCAGGGACAAGGTAAAGAGGTTCTAGGGGAGATACTGACTGAAATGCTAGAATACACCTCTTTGCATTTTGCTGCCGAAGAGAAGTATATGCTACTCAAGGGTTATCCAGGTTATGCAGAACATAAGAAAGAGCACGCACTCTTGCAAAAGCATGTCATGACGTTATTTGATGATTTTGAGGGCGGCAAACCTGTATTATCAATGTCAGTGCTCGTGTTCCTAAAGGATTGGCTGGAAGAACATATCCTAAAAATGGATTTATTATACGCATGACCCCGCCTAAAAGCAGGCGCTATGCTTCGCACTCCGAACCTCTTGCCTGTGAGCACTTGTGAACCCTTCTATTCAGAGAAAACTAGACGGCCTGACCGAACGCCGTGAAGAACTGGCTGCACTGTTGGCCGATCCAGAGACGGTTGCTCACATGGATCGTTTTCGTGCGCTCTCTACGGAGTATGCCCAACTTGGGCCTGTGGTTGCGCTGTATGGCGACTTTCGTGGCGCACAAGCCGATCAAGAAGCTGCCCAAGCCTGGCTACGGGAGGAGGATCCCGATCTACGCGCTTTGGCCGCAGAAGAACTGATCGCGACGAAGGATCGGATGCTTACCCTAGAGCGTGAGTTGCAACGCTTGATGTTGCCCCGCGATCCGCACGATGACAACAACCTGTTTTTGGAAATTCGTGCAGGGACAGGAGGCAACGAGGCGGCGCTTTTCGTAGGCGATCTGTTGCGGATGTATACCCGCTATGGAGAGGAGCGGCGTTGGCAAATCGAGGTTCTGAGTGCAAGCCCTGGCGAAGCGGGGGGTTACAAAGAGATCATCACCCGTGTGGTTGGCCAAGGGGCGTATTCGCGGCTGAAATTCGAATCAGGCGCACACCGTGTGCAGCGGGTTCCGGCGACGGAGGCACAGGGTCGTATCCATACCTCTGCGTGTACGGTGGCGGTGATGCCCGAACTGGATGCGGTCGAAGAAATTGCCATCAATTCTTCGGATCTCAAGGTGGATACCTTTCGTTCCAGCGGTGCGGGTGGACAGCATGTGAACAAAACAGAGTCTGCGATCCGAATCACCCATGTGCCCAGTGGTATCGTGGTAGAGTGCCAAGAGGAACGATCACAGCATAAAAATCGAGCACGTGCGATGTCGATCCTGCAGGCCAAGCTACTCAGTGTGGAGCAGGAGCGTCAACAGGCAGAGCAATCGAGCACACGACGCTTGTTGGTGGGCAGCGGTGATCGATCCGAAAAGATCCGTACCTACAATTATCCCCAGAACCGGATCACCGACCATCGGATCAACCTCACGTTGTACCGTTTGGACAATGTGATGGAGGGCAGATTGGATCTCTTGGTGGATTCTTTGGTACAGGAATACCAGGCCGATCAGCTGGCTGCCTTGGGCGATTGAGTGTTGTCTGCGATCACGGTAGCGTTTGCGTTGGCGCATGGATGTGCTGTGCTCGGTGGCAATCGGCGGGAGGCAGAGTGGTTGGTGGGCGAGGTATTGGGTTGTTCACGCGCACAGTTGATCACCTGCCCTGAATGTTGCCTGACCACGGATCAGCAGACGCGCTTGGATGCCCTGTTGGTGCGTTGTGCGCAGGGGGAGCCGCTTGCGTATGTGTTGGGTCACTGGGCGTTTTGGTCGTTGGAACTCGTGGTGAATCCCAACGTACTGATTCCACGACCTGAGACCGAATTGCTGGTAGAAGCGGCTTTGGCACGGATTCCGGTGGGCGCGTCGTGTGCGGTGGCTGACCTTGGTACGGGGAGTGGTGCGATTGCGCTCTCGGTTGCGAGCGAGCGTCCTTCCTCTCGGGTGACGGCGACCGATGTTTCTATGGACGCTTTGGCGGTTGCAGAAACCAATGCACGCCGATTGGGACAAACGAATGTGACGTTTCTGGCAGGTGATTGGTGTGTTCCGTTGATGGGTCAGCATTTTTCGGTGATCCTGTCGAATCCGCCCTACATCGCCGAGAATGACCCGCACCTAAAAGCCCTGCGCTTTGAGCCACAAGGTGCTCTGACATCGGGCACCGATGGCTTGGAGGCGATCCGCACCCTTGTGGCGGAGTCGCGTGCCTGCCTTGCTTCAGGGGGAACCCTGCTGCTGGAACATGGCCATGATCAAGGTCTGTCAGTGCGTCAGCGGTTTGCGGCTGCGGGGTACCAAGACATCGAGACCTTGCATGACCTAGAGGGGCGCGAACGGGTTACGCTAGGTCGCTGGATGTGATCCAATCGGCGCTGTAGCACGGTCTTGTGGTACACTCTGCGTGCCCCTTTTCCATCCTTTTCCATCCTTTTCTATCCTTTTCCATCCTCTGTGGAGCTGCTGTGGATCCTATCGTTACAGTCACCAATTACCTCAATGCGGTCATCCTAGGCATGGTGGAAGGGATCACCGAGTTCTTGCCCATATCCAGTACGGGGCACCTGATCATCGCTGGCAATCTGCTCGATTTCATCGGCCCACGTGCCAATACTTTTGAAATATTCATCCAGCTTGGTGCTATTTTATCCGTTTTGTGGCATTACCGTGCACGATTGCGCGTAATCCAAGGCGCACTCAATGGAGATTCACAGTCGATTGATTTTATCCTGAATCTGGCGATTGCCTTTATGCCTGCAGCCGTGCTCGGCCTTCTTTTTCACGATAAGATCAAACACTACCTTTTTAATCCCGTGACCGTTTCCATCGCTCTGATTGTAGGGGGTATCATCATCCTCGTGGTTGAACGCCGATCCCTTCCGGTGCGCGTCATAGAAGTCGATCATATGGCGTGGCCCGATGCACTCAAGGTCGGATTCGCACAATGTTTGGCGCTTTTCCCCGGCACCTCTCGATCGGGCGCGACCATTATCGGTGGTATGCTGTTTGGATTGTCGCGTCGAGCGGCTACAGAGTTTTCTTTTTTCCTTGCTATTCCGACCATGTTTGCGGCTACCCTCTATGATCTCTACAAGAGCAGAGCCGATCTTTCCTCATCCGATGTGGGTCTGTTTTTTGTAGGCTTTGTGGTCTCTTTTTTCAGTGCTTTGGTGGTTGTACGCGCACTGCTGATTTACATCAGCAAACACAATTTCAGTGCCTTCGCCTGGTATCGTATTGTCTTCGGGGGTCTTGTGTTGTTGTATGCTTGGTACTTCCCTGGGACATTCACGGATTAGGCGCATGTTGATCCGGTGGGAATTCTGATGGCCGATGGCACGCTGTACCTGCGTCTCTCTGACACACCTGTCCATGAATGGTGTACGAGCGACGGGGTTGATGGTCGAGGAACGTTGGCGGAGATAGCACTCTCCGTTGCGGGACGGCGTGTAGTGGTTTTTGTTGCTGCCACAGAGGTCTTGTTGCTCGATACCTCGATCCCCACCCGAAAACGGGATCGCTTGCTACAGGCTGTGCCCTATGCCTTGGAGGAACGCCTCGCGGCCGATGTTGAGACCCTGCACTTTGCATTGGGTCGTTCTTCTCCAGAGGGAACGGATGCGAGCCATGTTTCCGTTGCGGTGGTCGCACGCAGTCGCATGGCAGAGTGGATCTCAACGTTAGAAAAGGCTGGTATTGTTCCCCATACACTTGTGCCCGACGTGTTGGCCTTACCGAGGGTGCAAGGGCACTGGACGTTGTTGCGAGAACCTACAACCGTACTGTTGCGCTCTGGGGTGCAGGCTGGGCTTGCCTTGAACCCAGAATGGTTGCCGATTGCCTTGGGCGAAATCGAAGACCCCCCCCTTGGTCTGCGCGTGGCGTCGGTTGCTTCTCTGGAGCCTCTCCCGCCCATTGCATTACCGATGGAAGAACTAGCCTGCCCCAACGGGGTGCTTGCGCTGTTGGTGGAAGGGTATCATCCCGACGAAGCGATCCATTTGCTCCAGGGCACCTATAACCGCCATGAAGCGATGGAACAGGTGTGGCGTCCCTGGCGTGTGGCGGGCATTCTCTTGGTCTCCCTGATTCTCTTGCAATTTTTTCTCTTGGTGTTGGAAAAACGGCACTTGGCCGCAGAGGATCTCGATCTGCGTAGCCGCATGACTGAAATGTATGTACATGCCTTTCCGGATGCCCGCCGTGTGGTCAATCCGCGTGCACAGATGGAGCAGCGTCTCAACGCCCTGCATACACAACCCGAAGGAGACAGTGACAATCTACTCGGATGGTTGGTGCGTGCTGCGCCTGTGTTGGGAACCGCAGAGGGGTTAGAACTGCGTGCGCTGCGCTACAAAGAGGATGGGATGGAATTAGACCTTTCCATCAAAAATCTGCAGCTCTTGGATCAATTAAAACAACATCTCGCGGAGACGCATTTGGATGCAGAGATTCGATCGGCACGCGCTCAAGGTGATAGGGTTGAGGCAGTCTTGCAGATTCGGAACATAAAAAAGTAGCAGCCCCCCATACTGTTTTTGACTTGCGGCGTACCCCTCTCCTGAAAGGAGATGGCTTGGGGAGAGGTAGCGGGACTGTCTTTGACTTGTCTTTGACTTGTCTTTGATTTATATCTGGATTATTTCTAATAATCTATTATCTTCTATCCTTACATAAACAGTTACAAAAGTAAATGTAACTGCTCAGGAGTGGGTAAAGTATAGTGTTTTTCCTGGCGGCGATGGTGAAATTGTGAGATAAAGACGGACATGGAGACACTCCCTGATCTGAGCCGACTAGATGCTGCGGAGAAAGATGCCTTGATCAGGGAGTTG
>CAIJYR010000079.1 GCA_903824965.1 uncultured Thiotrichales bacterium | reverse complement strand
GGTTTTGAATTAAAAGCATTTCTGTTTGTCCTGGCTCACAGCTTTCAATTCGCAGCCTGAAATATCATATTTCTTATGCGGTCTTCGTCGCCTGATAGGTGGCAACTTGGGTTAGGTACGTTGACGGGAGACCCTTTGCGGCTTCAGCAGATCCTCATCAACCTTACCAATAATGCCATCAAATTTACCACGCAGGGCGAGGTTGTCCTGTCCGTGGAGGCACTGGTTGTCACAGAAAACCAGGTACAACTGCACTTTTCTGTGCAGGATACCGGGATCGGCATGAGCGATGATCAACAAGCCAAGCTGTTTTCTCCCTTCATGCAAGCGGACAATAGTATTACCCGCAAATTCGGTGGCACAGGTCTTGGACTCACCATTTGCAAACGATTGGTCGAACTGATGGGTGGCACCCTCTGGTTGGAAAGCAAGATCCAACAGGGGAGCACTTTCCATTTTACCATCACGCTAGGGCACCGACCTGACCCCTTGCCTTACTTGCAGCCTGTGCTTGCGGTGTTTGATCCGTCCAATGCCGCTGACAAGGTTGCCCTCTGTCGTGCCTTGGGCGGCGCTCGTGTGCTGCTTGCAGAAGACAACGAAATCAACCAACAAGTGGCGACCGCGATTCTGCACAGCGTCGGTATCCACGTCGACATCGCCCAAGATGGTCTTGAAGCCGTGTACAAAATCGCCTCCGGTGACTATGACTTGGTGCTGATGGATGTGCAAATGCCAGAGGTCGATGGCTACAGTGCAACCCGTGCGATTCGTGCCGAACTACCGTGGAAGCATGTGCCCATCATTGCCATGACGGCGCACGCGATGGGAAGCGATCAGGAAAAATCGCTCGTGGCAGGGATGAATGATCATCTTTGTAAACCCATTGACCCCGATCGATTGTTCGCCGTGTTGATGACCTACATCCAACCACGTGTCCGTGATCAAACGCAGATTGAACCGGAATGTGCACCAGGGGAGCAGACTGACCTAGAGGAAGTACCGGGGATTGATATGCTTTCTGCCGTACGCAGAGTCATGGGCAACCGTGCATTGCTTGAAAAACTCTTAAATGACTTCCACCGAGATCATGCTACAACCCTTGTGGACGTAGAGCGATATTTTGCACAAGGCCAATGGGAGCAGGCCAGGCAGATGCTGCATCGGATCAAGGGGGTGGCGGGCAATCTCGGTGCGTACAAAGTGCATGAAACCGCAGAAGCACTGGAGCTTGCGGTTAGACAGGGTCAGAAAGGGGAGTGGCCCATGCGAATCGAGGCTTTCGTCCAGGCTGTACGGGTTGTTTTGTCCGCCATTGCCGATCGTGCCTCCAGGACAATCCAACCGATCGAAAATGCTCGCGCACTAGAAATCCTGGATCTTGCTGAATCTGAACGGGAGACGCTGCAAGAAACTTTGGTCAAACTGGCAGATGCCTTGGACGCTTGCAATGCACAAGCAGAGTCGATTCTCAATGCTGCAAAGCCACTCTTGCTCCGCGCAGGGTTTCCTCAGGAGGTTGCACAAATGACGGAACTGCTGGATACCTTTCAGTTCCGTGAGGCACACGCCATCCTACCATCGATTGCCGAAAAGCTCGGGTTTTCCTCGTAAAGAACACGGGGAGCCACTTACCTGCGGCAATGTAAAATTGCACACCTCCTCAACACGGTTACTGTACTAATCCGCATCATACACCCATGTTTTCTCTGAAAAATTGTATTTGTAGGTATCGAATACGGTAAATGTCACAGCGTAATAAAAATCAGGTCTTCCATTGTCGCGCAAGAAATAACCTGACAACCCAAGTTTCTCTACAAGATGATCATGCGTGATTCCCATTTCATCCAGCGTTGCTGGATAATGACCATGGGTATCCGAGAAATGAGTGATTGCCATGGCTATCTTATTGGCATTTTGCCGTGTCGTTTTGTGGAGATGATAGTGATCACCCACAATCACTGCAAAGGCCACCACCCATATCGATACGCTACTCAGTTGAGTGTATCGGATGTCAGGTCGCCTAAACATCGTGTAGAAACTATAAGGAATCCAGAAAAGCAGTGCCAAAAGCAAGAAGACCACAGCAATACCCATGTGTCTCTGGCTGAAAAGAAACGCTACGAATATCGCTTTCAGCAAAGATAAATACAGTTTCTTTGTAGACTCTTTTGACATATTGGTGACTTAATGAATGACCATTATCGTACCCGTCATACCTCCTTCGTAATGACCGGGTACGTTACAGTCAAATTCAAGGGCACCTGGCCTTGCAAATGTCCATACGAGCGTTTCTGTCTGACCCGCTGAAACCATCACCGTGTTGTCCTCGTGATGATGGTGAACCGATACACCAGACCTCATCGCTTTGCGCATTTCCTGTCGGTGCATGGTTTGCGCGGCATGGTCTCCAAGGGTAAACTCATGCTCAAGAACGCTGTCGTTCTTGATGACGAAGCGAATGGTTTCTCCTGCTTTCACATCGACATGGTTGGGCGTGAAACGCATACCTACAATGTCGATTGTCACGGTTCGATCGACATGGATATTGGCGTGTTCTGATGCCATGCTACCCTGTTCCATACCTGCCATGCCACGCATGCTGTCATCTTGATCAGTAGCGTAGCTGACCGAGGCAAGGAAGAGTGCAATCATTCCGAACAAGGATGGTTTCTTCATACTGGATGCTCGTTTTTTGCATTAAACCCCTTCCCCTCCAGGGGGAATGGGCTGGGGGATAGGGTGCTTTGAGTCTTGATCTTGGATCTTGGATCTTGGATCTTGATCTTGATCTTTATATTGAACCTAGAAAACGCAGTTAAGGCGCCCAAACAAGCTGGAAGCCTTGCTGCATAAGGGCTGCATAAGGGTTTCAGCAATTTCAGGTTGTGTGCCGAACAGTTGGGGGCGTGCCACGCAATCATCTATTGATGCACAGGAAAAATCACATGTCGGCATCCAACTGCGCTTTTTAGGTTGAATATTTATTTTTAATATTGTGATGATAAATCAAAGACAAGTCAAAACCAGCAGATTACCTCTCCCCAACCCCTCTCCTTTCAGGAGAGGGGCAAGCTGAAAGTCAAATTATTTCTGTTCCGTAGCGGAAACCTTATTCAGAATGGTTTCCATTGCAGCATCTCGGTCTTGTTTTCTGGCCAAGCGTCGATCCATGGCATCGCCCTTAATGGGTATCGAAACCTCATTAAACAACACCTGGCGCAAAAACTGAAAACCAAACAACATCAAACCCGTATCTTGCGATATTTGTTCGCGTAGTTCGTCAGAAAGTTCATACACTTCGTGGAAATGTCGAGCCTCAACAAACTGACGGAAACGATCCAAATCGTAACAAACCATGAAAAAGAGCTGCAAACTCCGCTCTGTCGGCTTACCCACCGCAGGGCCAGAGGACTTCTTCTTGAGGATCAGCTGACGCCAACCACGACCGAGATCATCATATTCCTGTAATCCCTGTTCCTCGCGATACGCCTCAATGGACAAAGAACGAGGCTCTTGGTGCCCCAAACAGTGATCTTCTTGTACAAGAGCGTAGGCATTACGGTCGACATATTCATCCTGACGACGCATCGATAGCAATGCAATCGGGTAGTACCGACACGCAGTAGGACGATCCGAATAAACAGCACATCCCTGATCAGTCATAAAGCGACAAGCCGTTCCTTCCTCCACAGGGCGCAATTTTACACCCACCAAACCACCTTTCTCCATTTCGTAGGGTATGGTGTAACGCGCCAGAAAATCACCACTGGTGATGCCTAGGTGCTTTCTCAAACGCAGAATGTCATAGGGGGTCAAACTAATATCGATGTTCTTGCAGCAGGCATTAAAACAGGCGATGCCCGCATGACAGCGAAATTGAACAGACGCCGTACCATCCAGCAACGTAGGTACCACGGGACTTTGCGGAAAAGGTGACGAAGCGTCAGAAGAAGAGTCCATCGGAAGTTCAAGGTCACTCATGTTTTTTGTCAGCCACTCAAACACACAAACGAAAAGGCCGGGTACCTGACGGAACCCGGCCCCGTTCACGACGGGTTACATACTCCGTCTCAAACGATCTTAATGCCCGCCAGCCTTAAACAACTTGGACTTGTCTACCAAATCCACATGCTTGCGCTTGAACACCGTCCACTTCTGGCTTTCTTTGTCGTAGATCGAGTTGACAAAGCACTTCCAGTTGACCTCGTCCACGAAGTTCTTGTCCATACGGTAGTAGAACCCAGGATAGCGGCTCTCCTCACGGAACTGGATGTGCTTCATGTGGGCTTCGGCGGTCAAAATGCGGTGATAGTTTTCCCACGCACGCAGCAACTCGTGGAGATCCTTAGCACGCATCTTCTTGGCATCTTCCTTGAGCATTTCCAGCTTGTCCTCGGCGACCTTCAGCATGTGTGCGTTGGTCTTGTAGTACGTTGCAACACCGGCAACATACTCGTCCATGATCTTCTGGAGACGGAACTGCAACATCTTCGGCGTGATGTAGTTCGGATTCACGTCGATGGCGGTGGTGTAGTTCTTGAACTCCAAGAAGGTACGAACAGGCTTGTAGATCTGCTCAACCAGGGTCGCAACGTCCGTATCCAGTTCTGGCTTCCAGTTCTTGTTCTCAAGGGCGAAACGCACCATCGACTTGGCGCAAATACGGCCCTCGGCATGGGAACCCGAAGAGAACTTGTGACCAGAGGCACCAACACCATCACCAGCCGTAAAGAGACCCTTTACGGTCGTCATGGAACGATAGCCCCAGTTCCACCCACTCGGCAGATGACCGGGGATACCGGCATATTCCTCAGCAGTCGGGGCACCCAGATCTTCTGGGCCAGAAACCCAAATACCGCAGCAGCCAGAATGCGAACCCAGGAGGTAAGGCTCGGTCGGCATCAGTTCGGAGTTCTTCTTCTCTGGCTCAATGTTCTCACCAACCCAGATACCGCACTGACCCACGCACATATCCAAGAAGTCTTCCCAGGCTTCTGCTTCTAAGTGCTTGACCTCACGTGGGGTCAACACTTCCTTCATCTTGGCAAGTGCTGTCACGGTATCCATGTAAATGGGGCCGCGACCTTCCGTCATCTCCTTCAACATCAGGTGATTGCGCAGGCAAGAAGCCGGTACTGCGGCCTTACCATACGGAGGATAGTCGTCCAACAGGTGCTTGTTGGTTTCCATGTACACTTCGCCGACCGCGTTGGTGGCCTTGGCCTTGAACAACAAGAACCATGCACCGACTGGGCCATACCCATCCTTAAAGCGGGCGGGTACGAAGCGGTTTTCCATCATGGTCAGCTCAGCGCCTGCTTCGGCAGCCATGGAGTAGGTCGAACCGGCATTCCACACAGGATACCAAGCGCGGCCCGTGCCCTCACCGACAGAGCGAGGACGGAAGATATTCACAGCACCACCGGCAGCCAACAGGCAGGTCTTGAACTTGTAAACAAAGACCTTGTTCTCACGGACGGAGAAACCGACAGCACCCGCGACACGGTTCTTGTCATTCTTGTCGTTGACGAGCTTGACGATGAACACGCGCTCCTGAATGCGATCCATGCCCAGTGCTTTTTTGGCGGCTTCGGCGACAATCCACTTGTAGGATTCACCATTGATCATGATCTGCCACTTGCCGGAACGGACAGGCTTGCCGCCATCCTTCAGGGCAGGCAGACCCTGGGCACCATCGTGACGCTCGCCCTGCTCGTCCAGCTTCCAAACGGGGAGACCCCATTCTTCGAACAGGTGAACCGATTCGTCCACATGGCGGCCCAGGTCATAGGCCAAATCATCACGGGTAATGCCCATCAGATCATTGGAGACCATGCGGGCATAATCGGCTGGATCCTGATCTGGGCCGATGTAGGTGTTGATGGCAGAAAGACCCTGCGCAACCGCACCCGAACGATCCATCGCTGCTTTATCGACGAGTTTGATCTTAAGATCAACGCCCGTTTCGGCCTTGGCGGCCTCGGCCCAACGCATCAACTCATAGGCAGCACCACAACAGGCCATGCCACCACCAATCAGAAGAATATCAACTTCTTCCTGGACAACTTCGGGATTCTCAAAAGTACCTGACATGTTTGTTTTTCTCACTCGTTGTCAATCCGCCCCCTCATGCGGGGGAGGTGAGGGGGTGACTCACTTACGAATCAATTCAGCAGGGTTGCCGGCGCGATAACCGCCCTCTGGGTTAAAGAAACCCGGATTAGCAATGTCTGCGAGCTTCGGCATGGGCTTGCCACCGTAGGGATCGATGGATCCTTCTGGGGTGGTGCGGATCGGGAACTTAAAGCGTTTCATCACTCCATTGCGGAACTTGATCGTCCACAGGATAGAATCGGAACCACGCAAAGGCTGGACAGAACCACCGAGCGGAACGACATCGGCATAGTGACGGGCTTCGATCGCGTTCTGGGGGCAAATCTTGACGCACGAATAGCACTCCCAGCACTGTTCCGGCTCTTGATTGAACGCACGCATGGCGTGGCCCGTCTCAGAACCATCCTTGTCGAGCTTCATCAGGTTGTGGGGGCAGATATACATGCATGCGGTCTTGTCCTGACCTTTACAGCCATCACACTTCTCAGTGCGCACAAAAGTTGGCATTGCGTCTCTCCAAGGAGTTGTTTACCTAAGGGTACTACCTACCATCACCTGGCCGAGTGACCGGTCAGTTTCACTTCGACTTTCTCATGAGACTGCAAACTGGCGTAGTATTCACGCAGAATGCTTAACACTTCAGGACGACTGAATTCCGCAGGCACATCCCCCCCTTCCGAAAGGGCCTTGCGTAGCTTCGTCCCCGACAACAACAAATGATCCCCGTCCGCATGGGGGCATGAACGCGTCGATGCCATGCCACCACACTTATAACACCAGAAGGTCCAATCGATCTTCATGGGTTTCGTTTCAAGCGCATTCTTGGGGATCTCGTCAAAAATGTGGTGTGCATCGAAAGGCCCATAGTATGAACCAACCCCCGCATGATCACGACCCACAATGAGGTGCGAACACCCATAGTTCTGACGGAACAACGCATGCAGCAAAGCCTCGCGTGGCCCAGCGTAGCGCATATCCAACGGATACCCTGCTTGAACAACGGTTCCATGCGCAAAGTATTGTTCGACCAAGGTCTCAATCGCTTGGGCCCGAACTTCCGCAGGGATATCCCCTGGTTTGAGTTTGCCGAGCAAGGAGTGAATGAGAACGCCATCGCAGACTTCTACCGCGACCTTGGCCAAATATTCGTGGGAACGGTGCATCGGATTGCGGGTCTGAAAGGCCGCTACCGTGCCCCAACCCTTCGACTCAAACAGAGCACGCGTTTCCGCAGGAGTCATAAACAGCGTGCCATATTTCTCAGCAAAATCACCCGTTGACAGAACCTTCACAGGGCCAGCCAGGTTGACCCCGCCCTGATCCATAACCATCTTGACGCCCGGATGCTCCATGTCCGTGGTCTTGTAGACCATCATGCACTCGTGTTCTTTGTCGATGGCATATTTTTCGGTGATCCGCATGGTTCCCATGAGGCTTCCTGTCTCACCGTCCACCAGTGCAACGCTGCTGCCCACTTTGAGGCCATCTGCGGTTGCTTCGTCTGTGGAAAGCGTGACCGGAATTGGCCAGAACAGACCACTCGCCATCTTGTAGCCGTCACACACTCCTTCCCAGTCTGCGCGGGTCATGAACCCTTCGATGGGTGTGAAACCACCGATCCCCATCATGATGAGGTCGCCTGTTTCCCGAGACGACATGCGCACTTGGGGAAGGGTCGCTGCACGGGCAATCTCTGCATCCCGCTCCTCGCCCTTGAGCAAGAGAGGCTTTAACTCACCACCCCCATGGGGTTTCACCAGCTTAGACATGATATTCCAGACCTCCATCGCCCATCGGCTCAGCAAGACAACGATCGTGTGATAACAGACAGCCCTACCATCCTGCCATCGGACACCCACTCTTGGGCACCCACAACGCAATGGCCGCAAATGTACAGGATTGTGTGGGGTCGCACCAGTGGGGGTCGGGCGCAAACGTGGACAGTAGTATATGTGGAACCCTTTCGCTGATACAGCGCCGTAAGCATTTACTATCTCCTTGGATACACCGTATAGTACCGAATGAGTATGCCAAATGCCTCACAACAGGCGGTAGGGTGTCCATCCTGTTGGTTGTGGTTCTTCCTGGAGCCTTCATGCACAAAGAAACACCGAGTATTGCTACCGTCACGATTCTCGACAGGGAGTATCGCTTGACCTGCCCAGAGGACGAGCACGCTGCGCTGTTCAGTGCTGCTCGTTTGCTGGACGAACGCATGAGGCACGTGCGTGAAACGGGTCGTGTGATTGGTTTGGATAAGATTGCGGTACTCGTTGCACTCCATCTGGCACGGGATTTACTACAAGAACAAACCGAAAACGAGGCATACGCAGGTGCTATTCAAGGGCTTCGGGAGAAGATCGATGCTGCCCTACTAGACGTGCCTGAGCAAAGAGAGTAAGGTCTGGACTTAGGCATCCCCTGCAGTGTTCGAGAGCGTTCTGGGTTAAACCTTGAGCCTAAATTCAAACTCGGGAGACTGAGTGCATCAACCAGTGTGCATGTCCGTTCCGACGGAAAACCTACGGTTGCGCTGACGTCTCCACCCTGGACCTCTGGTTCAAGGGCGAAAGTGCGCCACGGCACAGGCGGGGGGTGCCGCTTTTTTCTTGCTACAAGATCTTACTCTGATGACCCGTGTACAACTGCGTCGCATAATGCGGCGACGTCGTCGATCCCTCCCCAAAACAAAGCGTCTTCGATGTGCTGTACGCCTAGCACGCAGGGTGCGTGGTCTTTCTGCCTTCCGCAACAGCCAACGGGTGGCCGTATACCTGTCCAACGATGGCGAACTGGATCTGACGCTTCTCATCCAGCGCGCTGTGCACGCGGGCAAACGCTGCTACGTGCCCGTTCTTTGTCCCTTGGGGGGGCGTCGTCTGTGGTTCGCCCTCTACCACCCTGGTGAGTCGTTGCGCAAGAACCGCCTGCACATCCTGGAACCTAAACGTTCCGTACTACATCGGGTGCGTGCATGGTGTTTGGATCTCGTCTTGACCCCCTTAGTTGCGTTTGATGCAGTCGGCAACCGTTTGGGGATGGGCGGTGGGTATTATGATCAAACACTGGCGTTTCTTACCCGACGGCGTGCTTGGCACAAACCGAAAATCATCGGTGTGGCCTACGATTTTCAACGAGTTGCCGCCTTACAACCCCAATCCTGGGATGTTGCTCTGGATGCTATCGTCACGGAAAAACGCACGTATCGCCGCCTGTAATCGATCGCCTGTAGCCGCTTGGCTGTACCTTGGCCCACGGAAGAGGTAAGCTTACCAATCTTTTTTGCTTGGAGGATGCTATGCGAAGACCATTGGTGGCTGGTAACTGGAAGATGAATGGAACACGCGCTGGGGTCAAGGATCTCGTCGCAGGTATCTTGAGTGGCTTGGGTGGCTTCGATCGGGCATCTAACGCTGAGGTAGTGGTATGTCCTCCTTTTGTGTTTCTGGCCGACGTCGCTGCACAACTTGCAGGCAGTCCGATCGCACTGGGTGCGCAAAATGGCTCCGCCGAGAAACCGGGTGCCTTCACGGGGGAAATCGCCGTGGAAATGCTGGTCGAGTTTGGCTGTCGATACGTGATCATCGGCCACTCTGAACGTCGTGCCCTCTACGGCGAGGGGGATGCCATGGTTGCGCTGAAATGGGCAGCCGTAGACGCGGCAGGTCTTACCCCCATTTTGTGCGTCGGAGAACGGTTGGAGGAACGAGAAGCGGGGAACACGGAAGAGGTCGTGGCACGCCAGTTGGTGTCTGTGATGGATGCGGTGGGCGTAGAGGCGATAGGGCGGTGCATCATTGCCTATGAGCCGGTATGGGCCATCGGTACGGGACGCACGGCAAGTCCACAACAGGCACAAGAGGTTCATGCCTTTATTCGTGCTCAGATTGCAGCACGTAGTCCGAACGTCGCTGAACAAGTTCGCATTTTATACGGTGGCAGTGTCAAGGGCAGCAATGCGGCAGAATTGTTTGCGATGCCAGACGTTGACGGTGGTCTCATTGGGGGGGCATCGATCAATGCACGAGAATTTATTACAATCTGCGCCGCTGCTTGACAGGTTGAGTGGCTTATTCGTCCGCTTGTTCATCCAAGGTTTCCCACCCTGCTTATAAGAGTACGAGATGCGTACTATTTTGATGTTTGTTCATATCTCCGTGTCCATCACCCTGGTTGCGCTGGTGCTGCTCCAGCATGGGCGTGGTGCGGATGCTGGTGCGGCGTTCGGTAGTGGAGCATCGCAAACTTTGTTTGGGGCACGGGGGTCTTCGTCTTTTCTGACCCGTGCCACCGCCCTTTTGGCGGCTGTGTTTTTTATGACCAGCCTGGCGTTGGCCCATTTCAGTGGTCAGCAACGCCAGCAGCGCAGTGTAACGGACTCGGTGGTACCGGCTCAAACCAGCGATTTGCCAACGTCCGATAAGAATACGGCTACCATACCCGCCGCACCGGATCATGCGCCTCCTGTACCGGCATCAGGGGTACCAGCGGATTTGCCAACGTCGCAGCTTGCGGTTCCCTCGCCACCTTCTACAACAGCGGCTCCGGCAACAACGGCTCCTGCAGCACCTGCGGCTCCTGCAGATTTGCCAACGTCGCAGCTTGCGGCTCCCTCACCACCTTCTACAACAGCGGCTCCGGCAACAACGGCTCCTGCAGCACCTGCGGCTCCTGCATATTTGCCAACGTCGGAGCTTGCGGCTCCCTCACCACCTTCTACAACAGCGGCTCCGGCAACAACGGCTCCTGCAGCACCTGCGGCTCCTGCTCCTGTTGAATCGACTCCAGCGGCAGCGGCTCCAGCCGCGTCTGCGGTAGCGGCTCCTGCTGTGCCAGCGGTTCCTGCTCCTGTTGAATCGGCTCCAGCGGAGTCGGCGCCTACTGCTCCTGTGCCAGCGGCTCCTGGCCTGCAGCAACCGTCATTAGGAACCTCAGCAACGCCAACCCCACCAGGAGATATCCCTGCCTCGGATTCCTCCGCTAAGTGAGGTTGTTGCATAGTTAGGAATTCGTGTGTTGCGTACTGTTGCCAAACGGTGATGCAACAGAGATAATGTATGTGCTTTTGTTTACGATTGCCGATGTGGAGAAATTGGTAGACTCGCCATCTTGAGGTGGTGGTGGCGTAAGCCGTGGCGGTTCGACTCCGCCCATCGGCACCAATCGATGATACAGATTGATGCTCTCCGTGTAAAAATCGTTTCAAATCCTGCGCAGTAGAGAATATCCTGAAACAAAATTGACGCCACAAGTATCAAAAATGTAACCTGCATTGCGCAGAAATTACACATGAGATTACGTACCAGTGGCGTCTGTCATCCGACATTCCAGAGGCTATCGCGTCCACGTCTACGTCCATGGCATGCGAGACTCCAACACGTTCCGCACCAAGCGCACAACAGAAACGTGGGGCGCTCAGCGCGAGACCGAGATCCGTTCAAATGCCAACAAGACTCCAGGGAAGAAGTACACCCTTGGGGAGGCGTTGTGTAGATATGGGCACCCTCTCCTTATCATCCGAGGAGCACATGGAGCGAAGCGTAGTGCGACGAGCCCCGCGTAGCCGTGAGGGCCGTACGTTTTGTCGATGTCCGCAGCCGTATCGCGGGCTGAGACAAAACGTAAGGCAACCGAGCACGGCGTAAAGCCATTT
>CAIJYR010000078.1 GCA_903824965.1 uncultured Thiotrichales bacterium | reverse complement strand
TTCTGGCCCTGGCTCTGCTTCTGGTCTTCGGACTTCTGGCCCTGGCTCTGCTTCTGGTCTTCGGACTTCTGGCCCTGGCTCTGCTTCTGGTCTTCGGACTTCTGGCCTTTTTTCTGATCTTTGGATTCTTTGTCCTGTTTTTGATCCTTGTCTTGTTTCTGATCTTTAGATTGCTTGTCTTTTTGTTCTTTTTGATCCTGAGTTTTCTTCTCTTGCGGTTTTTCCTGAGGCGGTTTCTCTTCCTGCTTTGGAGTCGGGGAACACTGGTATAAACGCAGGTGTGAACGGGCCAGGGTCAAATTGTGACGCGCATCCTCATGGGAGGATCGCAGAGCCAGCACACGATCATAAAGCACAATGGCTTGTTGGTACTCTTTCAGTTGAAAATACGCATTGCCCTGGTTGTACAATGCATCCAATAGCACTTCTGGTCGTGTCGATTGCGCAAACGCGGCAATGGCTTCTTTATAGTGTTGTGCTCGATACAGGGCGACCCCTTTGCGATAGGGATCCGAGAAGGTAGCCGCAGCCGCTTCATAGTCACCACGTTGAAAGACATTGGCGGCCTCCTGTTCAGGGGTGTGAAACCAACCGGCACTGGCACGATCAGCAGCCATGGCAAGACACAGCGCCAGCGCCAACAGACCCACCGATCGGAGCATTTGTATCCGTCTCATGACAGTGCCTTTTTCAAAATCGCTGCAGGGCAGCCACGCTGCCACGCCGAAACCACGGCAAAACCAACAGTATTGCCAGTGCTACCAGCAAGTAGTAACGCTCGTGCCACACGCGCTGATGACCGCTCTCCACCGCTTTGGCCCCGGTACCGTTCAACATGGCACCCACGAGTCCTGTGGTATCATTGTCCTGGAAAACAGCACGTTGGTATTCACCCCCCCCGATCTGAACGAGATGCCGGAGCTGCGGTTCGTCTAGGCGAGAAACCACCACGTTCCCTACGGCATCACGCAACGTGCCCCCTTGGGGCGAGAACGGCACTTCTCCACCCGGTTCCGTGCCGATCCCCAACGCATGGAATCGAATGCCGGAGTCATGGATTCGCTGGATGGCTTCTTCTAGACCTGGTTCGTCAAAATCACCATCGCTGATGAGCAACAGATGCCGAGAACTCCCAGGAGGTTGCGCAGCCAGCAGCCGACTTGCACGATCCAATGCACTCGACAATCGACTGCCCTGCAAACGCACCAACTCAGGAGACAGGGAAGGTAACAAATTGCGTAGCGTCTGAACATCATCCGTAATCGGAGACACCACATGGGCGACCGACGCAAAACCAACCAACCCGATGCGCAATCCCCCCTTCAAGCGGATCAGATCCTCGATTTCTTGACGTGCACGCGCGATACGGCTCGGTTTGACATCTATGACTTCCATCGACCGAGAAAGATCCAACAGCACCACGAGATCGTAGCCAGGCTGGTAAATCTCAACGTCTGTGTAATCCCAGCGCGGGCCTGCCAAGGCCAACACGAGCAGTACCCAAACCAGTTTCCACCACACGAGACCATGCTGTGGTGGTTTGCCCAGGGTGCCTTGTACCAGTAAGTAGGAAAGAAGGTGGGGGTCTGCATACTGCCGTAACCGTTCTTTCTCTTGGGTACGATGCCGCACGACTGGCAAAAAGCGCAGCAACCACGGCACCGCCAAGAGAACAAGCCAAAGCGGTTCAGCAAAGGGGAACCCTATATCGGAAAACATGGCGTGCGGGATCTCAACTAGAGGGTGATCGATGGGTAGAATAATACACCCTTGTATGCGGTATTGTAGTGAGGAAGCCTTGTCCAATGTGAGATGAGCCTGAACGAGAGGGTGTGTTTCCAGCGTGAGGTGAGCCTGGAGGTGCGAGAGTTGGGATCATGGAGACATGATCGTGACCC
>CAIJYR010000077.1 GCA_903824965.1 uncultured Thiotrichales bacterium | reverse complement strand
TCACGATATCCTCTCGCCTTCAACAAATCATCGCAGATACAATATGTTACTATAATCATCTCTTCCATTTTACTACCCCATCGGCAACCAATAGATTGATTACTATAAGGCTACATTAATCCATTACCTCTTGGAAGGATTCTGATGGTGGTCATAGGTGGCAACTTGGGTTAACTTAAGATCAGCTATTTTCATTTTATGAAAAAGCCAGTATCCGCTCTCAACCACAGACAACCTGTGCGCAAAGGTTCTCAGAACAACGCGCAACCACGCCAGGGCAGCCCTGCGTGTGCCCCTGACCCAGTATAGCAAGCGCCTGTACGGTTTCTGCGCAAGATACCACACACCAACCGTCCTTTGTCAACGGCACGACTGAGGCAAGACAGAAGGGGCACAACTGAGGTACCATAAGCATGTTCCGCACCATCACCGCACGCACGAGGTACAGCATGGCAATGGATGAGAATCGCAAAAAGGCACTGTCTGCGTCCCTGGCACAGATTGAACGCCAGTTTGGCAAGGGATCGGTGATGCGCTTGGGGGATGTCTCCGCGACCACGGATATTTCGGTGATTTCCACAGGTTCCCTGGGGCTGGATGTTGCGCTGGGTGTGGGGGGATTGCCACGGGGACGTGTGGTAGAAATCTACGGCCCCGAATCCTCCGGCAAGACTACCCTCTCTCTCCAGGTCATTGCGGAAGCCCAGCGGGGAGGCGGTACGGCTGCCTTCATCGACGCAGAACACGCACTGGATGCCCAGTATGCGGGTCGTTTGGGCGTGAACCTCAAAGAGTTGTTGGTCTCTCAGCCCGATACCGGTGAACAAGGGCTGGAAATCGCCGATGCTCTCGTGCGTTCTGGCGCGGTTGACGTGGTGGTGATCGACTCCGTAGCGGCCCTCACGCCCAAGGCAGAGATCGAAGGCGAGATGGGCGACTCCCATATGGGGGTTCATGCACGGTTGATGTCTCAAGCACTACGCAAACTGACCGCCAACATCAGTCGGTTTAATACGTTGGTGATTTTTATCAACCAGATTCGTATGAAAATCGGGGTGACGTTTGGCAACCCAGAGACCACCACCGGAGGCAATGCACTGAAGTTTTATGCGTCGGTGCGTTTGGACATACGGCGCATTGGTGCGGTCAAAAAAGGCGATGAGGTCGTAGGCAACGAAACCCGCGTCAAAGTCGTGAAGAATAAGGTTGCCCCCCCCTTCCGACAGGCCGAATTCGACATTCTCTACAATGAAGGGATCTCCAAAGAAGGGGAACTCATTGACATGGGGGTGGCACTGGGGTTGCTGGAAAAATCGGGCGCATGGTACAGTTATAGTGGTACCCGTGTTGGCCAAGGCCGTGACAACGTCCGCAATTATCTGCGGGAACATAAAGAGATGGCTGCGGATCTAGAGGCTAAGATTCGCGCCAAAGCCATGGCCAACCCCGATCAAGTGGTGGCCCTTGCCCCAGAAAAAGATACGGCTCCGGATACACTTGTAGAGGTCTAGCGCCATGCGGGGTACGGCACGTTCCAAAGCCCTGGAACTCTTGGCAAGGCGCGAACACTCCCAGCGAGAACTACACACAAAATTGCGTAGCAAGGGATTCGCTGGAGACGAGATCGAGGGTGCGGTCACGGAACTGTCCGAGCAGGGTCTTCAGAGCGATGATCGGTTTTTGGAGTTGTTCGTAGAAGGACGTGCCGCACGAGGACAAGGCCCACTCAAAATCGCCGCCGAACTGCGATCAAGGGGCATCACTGGGGAACAAGTAAACCTTGTCCTAGAACCCCGTGCAGAACGCTGGTGTGATTTGGCGTGTACGGTGCGTGATCGGCGTTTTGGTGCGAGCCTTTCTGGGGACGCAAAGCAGCGAGCAGCCGAGATGCGGTTTCTCGCGCAACGTGGATTCGATGGTGATCAAATACGAGCGGCCCTGGGTCGTGAACGGGCTGCACATGGACATGAGCAATGACCAGCGCCGAGATTCGTAGCGCCTTTTTGGACTATTTTCATAGCCAAGGCCACACAAAAGTACCGAGTGCCTCCCTGGTACCCGGCAACGATCCGACCCTTCTTTTTACCAATGCGGGGATGGTTCAATTCAAGGATGTGTTCCTTGGCTTAGAATCGGTGCCCTACACCCGAGCTGCGAGCAGTCAGCGTTGTGTACGGGCAGGCGGCAAGCACAACGACCTAGAAAACGTAGGTTACACCGCACGTCATCATACCTTTTTTGAAATGCTGGGCAATTTTAGCTTCGGTGATTATTTCAAGCGCGAAGCGATTCGGTATGCCTGGGATTTTCTCACCCAAGTGCTGCAATTGCCCCCCTCACGCCTGTGGGTGACGGTGCATACCAGCGACGCCGAAGCAGAAGAATTATGGCTGAACGAGATCGGCATTGACCCGAATCGTTTTTCGCGCTGTGGGGACAAAGACAATTTTTGGTCGATGGGGGATGTCGGGCCGTGTGGCCCCTGTAGCGAGGTATTTTACGATCATGGGCCGGAGATTGCGGGTGGCCCCCCTGGTTCGCCGGACGCAGACGGGGATCGCTACATCGAAATCTGGAACCTGGTTTTTATGCAGTACGAGCGTGCGCGGGATGGCACCCTCACCCCCTTACCAAAGCCCTCGGTGGACACGGGGATGGGACTGGAACGCCTTGCAGCGGTGCTCCAAGGAGTGCATAACAACTACGAAACGGATCTTTTCGTCCCTCTGATCCAAGCAGCGGCCGAGTTGGCAGGACTGTCAGACACCTCCCATACCTCGCTCAAAGTCATTGCCGATCATATTCGGGCGTCCAGTTTTATCATCGCCGATGGGGTGCTGCCCTCCAACGAAGGCCGTGGCTATGTGCTACGGCGGATCGTGCGTCGGGCGTTGCGCCACTGGCACCAACTGGGCCTCAAAGAGCCGTTTTTTTATCGTTTGGTGGTGCCCTTGGTTGCGGTGATGGGCAACGCCCACCCAGAGGTAGCGGCGTTGCGTTCGCACGTTGAACAGGTATTGCGGCAAGAAGAAGAACGCTTTGCACAAACGCTTGATCAAGGCATGGCCATCTTGAACCAAGAGATGGCACACGTCAGCGCGGGTGCTGTTCTGCCAGGGGAGTTGGTTTTCCGACTGTATGATACGTATGGTTTTCCGGTCGATCTGACGGCGGATGTGGTGCGGGAACGCGGTTGCACGCTCGATCTCGTGGGCTTTGAACAAGAAATGGAGGCACAACGCACCCGCGCCCGTGCAACCCGTCGCTTTCAGAGGGAAGAAACGATCGCAGCCTCCGAGGTACACGAAACGCCCTTTCATTACGATCGCCTGCGCCTAGAAGGGGTGCCCGTGATCGCCCTGTACCGCGATCAAAAGCCCGTTTCTGCCCTTATGCCTGGTGATCGCGGGGTGGTGGTCTTGGCAAAAACGCCCTTTTATGCAGAATCAGGCGGCCAGCGCGGGGATCAGGGTACGCTTGAGAACGCCGAAGTCCAGTTCCAAGTCGAAGATACGACCAAGCTTGCGGACAAAATGTTCGGGCACGTTGGTACGCTCCTCAAGGGCTGTTTGACGCCGACGGATCTGCTAGACGTCCAAGTAGAGGTCGAACGCCGTGCGGCCACAGCACGCAACCACTCGGCCACGCATTTGATCCATGCGGCTTTGCGTGCGATTCTGGGTACGCATGTTGCCCAAAAGGGATCACTCGTGGATCAGGCGCGTTTGCGCTTTGATTTTTCGCACCACCAACCCATTGCAGCGACAGAACTCGACGCGATCGAAGACCTCGTCAACGCCCAAGTCCGCGCCAATCTTCCGGTCATAACCGATAGGATGTCTATTGGCGCGGCCTTAGAGAGTGGTGCCGTTGCCCTGTTTGGCGAAAAATATGGCGACGAGGTGCGTGTACTTCGGATGGGTGATTTTTCTGTGGAGCTGTGCGGTGGCACCCACGTAGCCCGTACTGGCGACATTGGACTCATCAAGATTGTGGCGGAGTCGGGTGTTGCATCGGGGGTACGTCGCATTGAAGCGGTGACGGGCGCTGTTGCGGTTGCGTTTGTACGGGACACCGAAGATCGTCTGGCACAGATCGTCGCCTCAGTGAGAGGGAGTCGCGATACGGTTGTCGAACGGGTGCTGTCCTTGTCCGATCGGATCAAACGCTTGGAAAAAGACCTGGCTCGACTCAAAGCCGAAGTTCCCGCAAGTGACCGCAAGGAATTGCCTGTGGTCGCGGTCAGTGGCGTCAACGTCCTTGCCATGCGCCTAGAAGGGGCGGATGCAAAGTCGTTGCGTGCAGCGGTCGACCAATACAAGGACAAACTGGGCGAGTCCATCGTGGTGCTCGGAACGGTAGAGGCCAACAAGGTCGCACTGGTTGCGGGCGTTGCAAAATCCTTGACCCACCGTGTACGGGCTGGCGACTTGATGGCTTTCGTGGCCGAACAGGTGGGTGGAAAAGGGGGGGGGCGGCCCGATATGGCACAAGGGGGCGGCCCGAATGTAGCCGCGTTAGAGGGTGCGTTGGCCGCTGTGGTCGATTGGGTACAAACGCATCTTTCCACGTAGACACTGGCAAAGGGTGTACACTGGCGCCCGTGTCGCGTCTTTCAGGCTGGAGTGGTAGGGATAGGATTAGGTATGGCACTCATTGTACAGAAATATGGTGGTACCTCCGTTGGGAGCGTCGAGCGTATCGAAGTCGTAGCAGACAGGGTTTCTACTGTCGTGCGTCGGGGTGACCAAGTCATCGTGGTGGTATCCGCCATGAGCGGAGAGACCAATCGCTTGATTGCGTTGGCTAAGGCGATTACGCCCCATCCAAGTCCGCGTGAGCTGGATGTGCTGATGTCCACAGGGGAACAGGTCACCATTGCGTTGTTGGCCATCGCCCTAGAGAAACGTGGGCATTTCGCACGTTCCTACACGGGAGGCCAGGTACAAATCCTGACCGACAATGTGCACACCAAGGCACGTATTCGTGACATTGACGACGTGCGGGTACGCGCTGACCTACAGGAAGGCCGTGTCGTTGTGGTGGCCGGTTTCCAGGGGGTAGACGAAGGTGGCAATATCACCACTTTGGGTCGGGGCGGTTCCGACACAACGGCGGTTGCCCTCGCTGCGGCACTCAAAGCGGATGAATGTCAGATATACACTGATGTCGACGGGGTCTATACGGCAGATCCTCGCTTGGTTCCGCAGGCGCGGCGCTTGGATCGCATCACCTTTGAGGAAATGATGGAGATGGCGAGCCTAGGCTCCAAGGTGCTCCAGATTCGTTCGGTTGAATTCGCTCATAAGTATCATGTGCCTCTGCGCGTTCTGTCCTCTTTTCAGGAAGGTTCTGGCACGCTCATCGTTTCCGAGGAGAAAAAAGCGTTGGAAGACCCCATCATTTCCGGGATTGCGCACAACCAAGACGAAGCCCAAATTACCGTGCTAGGCGTTCCAGACCAACCGGGGGTTGCATACCGAATCTTGGGCCCTGTTGCCGAGGCCAACATCGAAGTCGACATGATTGTTCAGAATGTTGGACAAGATGGTACCACCACCGATTTTACATTCACGGTGCATCGCAACGACTATGAACAGGCGCTGGAGATTGTGCGGCGCAATGTGGCGGCCTTGGGTGCTCGAGAAGTTTCTGGCAACAAGCGGATCGCTAAAATTTCTTTGGTTGGCGTAGGGATGCGTTCCCATGCGGGGATCGCGAGTACCATGTTTCGTGCGTTGTCTGTCGAAGGCATTAACATTCGGATGATTTCCACCTCGGAAATTAAGATCTCGGTGGTGGTCGAGGAAAAATACATGGAGTTGGGGGTACGTGCCCTGCACGATGCCTTCCGCCTGGATCAATGCCCCCCGTAGGGGTAGCTAGGCAACCTGGGAGGTTTTTTACAAAAGCTGGACTTGGTGATCCGGCACAATTGGCTGATGATCCGTTTGGGGGTCAGTCCCTACAACGGGCTTGAGGGGTTTTTACAAGGAGACGAAGATGCTTATTTTGACGCGGAGAGTAGGGGAAACCTTGATGATTGGCGATGACGTGACAGTGACGGTACTGGGCGTCAAAGGCAACCAGGTACGAATCGGTGTCAACGCACCAAAGGAGATCACGGTTCACCGGGAGGAAATCTATGAGCGCATCCAACGGGAGAAGGAGTCGCAGGTAAGGGTTGGGGCACAACCGCTGGACAATCAAGAGGGTGATGGTTGACGTAGGCTTGAATAAAATTGAATGGAATTGTGTTATCTCATGATGTTCTGGTAGACTAGCGGCCTGTTGTACCTGGAACCTATAGCCTGGGATCTATAACCTGGAACTGAGGAGTGTGGGTGAGGAGTGTGGGTGTATCCAGTCAGGGAACGACGGGCCGTTTTCACCAGTTTGTAGAACAGACAGCAATCTTCCCTTTGGAGAGATGGCCGAGAGGCCGAAGGCGCTCCCCTGCTAAGGGAGTATGGGGTTAAAAGCTCCATCGAGGGTTCGAATCCCTCTCTCTCCGCCACTTGTTTTTTTTATTCTTTTTTCACCAGTCACTTGTGCGACTGTCCTCTGCGATCAATCCCCCTTTAGGTGCCCTGCTGCCGCGATGTGCCGCATGTTCTGTGTGGTTATTGTTGTCCGTTGCGTGCCTGTCACCACACCCATTCCCTGTTCTGCCGATTTCCTGCTGATTGTGCACCCTGATTGTCTTGCTTAGTACGGAGGAGATATAGGGTTTACCCTTATTTTGTGGCAAAGTTACCTTGTGCTTGTTGCTTGGAAGCAGGTAGCCTGTGGTGTCCATTTTTTTTGTTTGTCTGGGGGTAAGAGTATGTCCAAGCCCGTTATTTCTGTAGAGGCTTTGAAAGAAGTCGTGGCTTCGCTCGACCGTGCTCTACAAGATCACACCACGTGGTTGATGGGATGGCATCGTGCCATCATTTGCGAGATGACAACGGAAGTTTCCGATCAGTATTTGCATGAAGACGCCCATCATAGGTGTAGATTCGGTTCGTGGTATTACAATAACACACAAGCATACATTGGCAGTTTCCCGACTTTTTTTAGGGTGGAAGACACCCACAAAGCACTTCACGATAGGGGTAGGAAGCTGTTGTACACAGCCATGCAGGGTGAAAAGATATCCAGCACTGAATACGATGCCTTTCTTGAACTGCGTGAGGAGTTTAGGTCGTTGCTACGGATATTGGACACGGAACTCCACGCAACCTTGTTGGAGACAGACCCACTCACCTTACTGGCCAACAGGCAGAATATTATCCCCCTTCTGAATGAGAAGAAGAGGCGATTAGAAGAATCCCACGAAGAAACAGTGGTATGTATGGTAGATATAGACCACTTCAAAAATGTGAATGACACCTACGGGCATCTTGTGGGGGATCAAGTATTGAAGGCAGTAGCACGCTTCTTGTCCGATCATGTTAGGCACAATGACAAGATTTTCAGGTTCGGGGGTGAGGAGTTCCTGATTGCCTTTAGTGGTACTGTGCTTTCTTCGGCAAAAATGGTTGCGGACAAGTTGCGGCATCTTTTGTCAGAGCAAACCATTGCTGTGGCGGACAACATCCCCCTACACATCACCGCATCTTTCGGTTTGGCATCCCTTCAGGCACGGGTGGATGTGAATGAGATTATAAAATGTGCGGACAAGGCGCTCTATACAGCAAAACACGCAGGGAGAAATCAGGTGTGCTACGCGACCTACGCAGACACAGAATGTACCATACGAAATATCTTGGCAGCTTGATGGCGCCGCCACAACGCAATGGTTGACGGCTGATGAAACCGATTCTTATTTTTCGTCACTGGATTTCTGAAGGGCCAGGCTATCTCGCGGAGGTTCTGGAACGCAACGCTGTACCCTGGCAGCTCATCGCCATCGATGCAGGCGACCCAGTGCCCACTACCCTAGAAGGTGCCTCCGCATTGGTGTTCATGGGCGGCCCCATGAGCGTCAACGATCCACTCGATTGGATAGCGGAAGAAACACACCTCATCCGCACCGCACACGCGAGGAGGATGCCCGTGTTAGGCCATTGTTTGGGGGGGCAACTCATTGCCAAGGCACTGGGCGGTGTCGTTACCAAAAACGGCGTTAAGGAGATAGGGTGGCTGCCCGTCATACAGACCGATGCCGCCGTAACAGCGGATTGGTTGGGTGGATTGCCGCGCACGTTGGATGTTTTCCATTGGCACGGCGAGACATTCTCGATCCCGGACGAAGCTACGTTGATCTTGTCCGGTAGCACCTGTCTTCACCAGGCGTTCGTGGCCGGGAATACCATGGGGATGCAATGCCACATCGAGATGACCACAGAACTCGTGCGTGCTTGGACAGCCGACAATCCCACCGAGATCGCAACCCCCTCCGCGACGATCCAATCCACTGAGGCGATGATGACCAACCTGGGTGCTCGTCTCCAAACCCTACACCACGTTGCCGATCGCCTCTACGAACGCTGGCTGCAACCGCTACATGCTACCAAGGTGCAAAACTGTTCATAAACGAAAGCGGTCGCGAAACATTCTGGTTCATCACGGACATATCTCGCTGCATGTTCGGGATTGCAATGGCCATCTGACGCACAGACAGACCCATGCTGGTAATCTGATCTGCGATAGATTTCATGGCCTTCGTATCGGCAGACATGCTTCCCACGTCCAGGGCAACGCTATGTATATCCTTGGTCATGACGTTGAGATTATTCGACATCGCATTGACGTTTTCCGACATGTGTTCGATGTTCAACGCCAAATTCTTGATGTTGCTCGCCATGCTGGCCATGTTCTCGCCCATCTGGGTGTCCACAGAGCGAGCAAGCACCGCCACATCGTTTGCCAAGCTATAAATCAGGAAGAACCCATACGCTGCAAGAATAACGAACGCAAACAGCGCCGGATAGACCACAAGTTCCCACCGTCTGGCACTGGCCTCGAAGGTCTTGGCAAACCGATCCAAGGCGTCCAACGAAGCCAACTGTCCCTCAATCTCGGGCATGGGAACGGCGGTCGCTTTGGTACCTAAATATTTGCCACGCTGTTCGATGTTGTTGGGCATGGACATGGAAACCTCGATAGAGAGGTGGTGATTCGACGGAGGATACCCGCAGTGATACCACTATCCCCTATCCTATCCCATTCTTTGCCGATGTCAAAGCAATAAGTCCACGTTGCAAAAGCGATCGGATCACCGTGAGCGTCATTCCTTCGTCCAGACCAAGGGTATGGGACAACGTCAATATCTCAGCGAATGTCTGTGAAACCTTCATGCGCAACAATATCTCCCGCTCAATCGGTTCGATCCATTGCTGGATCGCAAGAGCGCGGCCCAAGAGTTGGGCGTTGGTTTTTGGGTGCGATTCATCCCCCAACACACCGGCATCGATGATGCTGATGCGTGCAACGCGCTCAACCGTGCTTTGTTCCAGGATGCGATACAGGCCAGGGTGACGAGAGAGGCGTTCTGCAGCCAATCGATCCTCGATTTCCACAGCTGCCCTATCCGATACAGGTGGTTTCGATTCTTCGCTTTTGGTCCAGGGTGCGCCATACGTTGGATCGCTCCACTGGATCGTGAGGAGCACAGCGATGATGCGGGCGTATCCCTGTGCCATCAGGTTTTCATGCCACTGATCCACGGATCTCAGGAATACACCATAATCCTCACCATCCGCATGGCCAAAGGCATAGGCCGCCGTAGAATACTCGCGCAGACGCAGAAGGTGGATGTCCATAGGGGCACCCCCGAGCCATTCCCGCACCCGGTCGGCGATCGATTCGCCCTCCCGTTCGCCAATCTCCGTGATGATTTGGGCAACGCCACCTGGTGCAAGATGATGCGGTAGTGCAGCCACAATGCGTCGCTGGACATCCTCTCCTGAATGGCCACCATCTCGAAATCCAAGCGAATGGACAGGCGATGGTACAAAAGGGGGATTGGCTGTGAGGAGATCAAAGCGTTCTTCGCCCACCGGTTCCAAGAGATCGCCCACCAAAATCGTCAGATTGGCAATTCCCTCTATTTTCGCATTGAATTGGGTGCAGAGCGCAGCACGAGGATTGATATCAACTGCCACGACCCGTTGTGCATGGGTGGCCGCCAGCAACGCATGAATCCCCGATCCAGTACAGAGATCCAACGCATTCCGTACAGGGTAGCGGAAGGTCGAACGCGCCAACCAGTGACTGTCAGAACCCACAAACATCACTTGGTTGTGCGGAACGTCCACCGTGCCAGGATGCGGAAGTTTCGGCCAAGCATGTTCCGAGAAGACCAACCGATCGCCCACAGGAAACAATGAAACCTGCGCACGCACGAATCCCGCCTCCACCGTAACCACGCCAATCTGCGCCAAAACTTGCCAGTCTGTTTGGCCAAACGTTTGGCAAAATAAAGCGTTGACCTCTTGAAGGGGAATCACGCCTTGTAATAGAAAAAGATCGATGGCCGAAGCAAGCGCGTCTCGGTTCGAGAGGCGTTCTCTGCGATAAATCGGCAAGGCACGCCACAGAAGATCGTTGATATCCGCAAGTCCAAGACGTTCTCGAATCGTTTTTTCACAATACCCAAGCTGCGCTAGGTGCGAAAGCGTCGCACGAACCGCAGGCACTGCGTCATCCTCAAGCAAGAACGATATCGGTGCGTTCAAAGGGGTGCCCTATTGTCCACATGGATCTGTAGCCACAGCTCAAGTGCTGCGAGGTGCCAGACTTTGCTGCCCTGAATTCGGGTGAGGTATTGCTCAGGCGCGTTCAGGAGCTTTTCTACATAGCTGCGCTGGTAGAGACCTCGTTCTAGGCAGGCCCGTGAGGTCAAAACCTCACGCATGAAATGCAAAAACGGCCCACGGACGTATTTGAGCGCCGGAACCGGAAAATAACCCTTAGGTCGGTCGATCACAGCATTAGGCAACAGCCCCCGCGCCATACGTTTGAGCAGGTGTTTGCCACCGCTGTTCAGCTTCCATTCGGGTGGCACGGCCGCTGCACATTCTACCAAAGGATGGTCCAGAAAGGGGACACGCGCCTCTACGCCCCAGGCCATCGTCATATTGTCTACCCGTTTCACGGGGTCGTCCACGAGGAGGGTCGTCACATCCAGCCGCAGGACTTGATCGAGAAAGGTATCTGCGTGTGGGAGAGCAAGACGCTGTTCGATGTACTCCGAGGTATGATCGGGGCCGTGGAAAGCCTCGGCAACGGTGGTCAGGTATTCGGCGTGGTCGCGATCAAAATAATGATCACGAAAACGCTCAAGGGCCGTACCACGGGCAGCCACCATCTTGGGATACCAGAAATAACCACCGAACACCTCATCGGCACCCTGCCCGCTCTGCACCACTTTGACCGAGTGGGAGACACGCTCGGCAAGCAGATAAAAGGCAACGGCGTCTTGTCCGAACATCGGCTCACCCATCTGTGCCACGGCTTCGGGCAATCGGTCGAGCACTTCTGCATTGGGGATCACGATCCGGTGGTGGTCGGTTTGGAAACGCTCTGCCACTTGATCCGAGTATTCAAACTCACTGCCCCGCTCTTCGGGGGTGTCTTCAAAGCCAATCGAAAATGTGAGCGGTGAGCGTACCCCTGATTCCGCAAGAAGGGCTACCAACAAACTCGAATCAATCCCGCCGGAAAGCAGTACGCCCACGGGGACATCGGCTACGGCCAAGTGTTGCTGCACCGCTTCTCGTAGTGCCTCGTGGACCACCTCTGTCCATTCTTGCTCAGTACGGGGGATCAAAGGACGCTCTGCGCGGAGCTGCCAATAACTACGCCGACGCAGGGTGCCGTCCGAGGCGACGGTCATGGTTTCGGCGGGTGCGATCTTGCGAACCTGAGACAAGATCGTCCGTGGCGCAGGCACGACCGCATGGAGGGTGAACAGGTGATGCAGTGCCACGGGATCTAAGTGCGTATCTATGCCGCCCGCTGCAAGCAACGCCTGTGTGTTGGAGGCAAAGCGCAGGCACCCGCCCACCGAGGCAAAGTACAGCGGCTTGATGCCCATCCGATCGCGGGCCAAGAACAGACAGCGTGCCTTGCTGTCCCAGATCGCAAAGGCAAACATGCCTCGGAATCGTTCAACGCAGGACTCGCCCCAACGGTGGTACGCCTTAAGGACAACCTCCGTGTCGCCCTGGGAAAAAAACGAATACCCAAACCCGATCAGTTCTTTGCGCAGTGCTGGATAATTGTAGATCGTCCCGTTGAAGACCAGGGTAAGCTGCAAAGCCTCATCGACCATCGGTTGGTTGGCAGCAGAGGAGAGGTCAATCACCGCGAGACGCCGTTGCCCAAAGGCCACGGCACCTGTGTGCCAAACCCCTTCGTGATCAGGGCCACGCCTCCGCAATGCCTGGTTCATGCGGGCGAGTGCGTCGAGATCAGGTGCCTGGCCATCGAAACGCAACTCTCCGCAAATCCCACACATTTAGGTCGCACTCCGAGAAGCGCGGCGTCGGTCGGTCTCCTTGAGCAGACGTTTGCGCAACCGAAGATAATGGGGGGTGACTTCCAAGAGTTCGTCGTCGTTCAGGAACTCAAGCGACTGCTCCAAGCTCATGCGCAGGGCCGGTGTGAGCAGGATATTCTCGTCAGAACCGGACGCACGCACGTTGGTGAGTTGTTTTTCACGTAGGGGATTGACCACCAAATCGTTGTCTCGGGAGTGAATGCCAACGATCATGCCTTCGTAGACCTCATCGCCAGGCCCAACGAACAGCCGTCCCCGTTCCTGAAGACTAAACAGCCCGTAGCCGACGGCTTTCCCCGTGCCGTTCGAGATCAATACGCCGTTGTTGCGCCCGCCGAGGGTGCCTTTTTTGATGGGGCCATAGTGATCAAAAACATGGTAGATAAGCCCTGTCCCTGAGGTCATGGTCAGAAACTCGGTGTGGAACCCGATCAATCCACGAGAGGGCATCATGTAATCGAGGCGCACCCGTCCTTTGCCATCGGGGATGATGTCAACCAGATCGCCTTTGCGTGCGCCCAAATGTTCCATCACCGTTCCTTGGTGTTGGTCTTCGACATCCAGGGTGACGGCTTCGTAGGGTTCCTGGCGTTCGCCGTCTTGTTCTTTGATGATGACCTGGGGTCGGGAAACGCCCAACTCGTAGCCTTCGCGACGCATGTTTTCGATCAGGATGCCGAGGTGCAATTCGCCGCGCCCAGAAACACGAAATTTGTCTGGATCGTCGCTGTCTTCGACGCGCAGGGCAACATTGTGGATGCGTTCGCGTGTGAGGCGCTCGCGGAGTTGGCGACTCGTGATGAACTTGCCGTCACGTCCCGCAAACGGGGAATTGTTGACCTCAAACGACATGCGCACGGTGGGTTCGTCTACCTGCAGTGCGGGCAATGCTTCGAGGCAGGTGGGGTCACACACAGTATCCGAAATGTACAGTGGCTCAATGCCGGTAAACGCAATGATGTCGCCAGCTTCGGCCTCTTTCAGATCGAAGCGTTTCAGTCCCATCAAGCCGTAGGTCTGCAAGATCCGTCCATTGCGCTTTGCACCGTGCTGGTCTACCACGGAAACCGACATGCCAGGTCGCATTCGGCCACGGGTGATGCGACCGATGCCGATGGTGCCTACATAGCTCGAATAATCCAAGGAGCTGACCTGCATCTGGAGCGGCCCCTCTGGATCGACGTTGGGTGGCGAGACGTGATCCACGATGGTTTGGAGCAACGGATCCATGTTTCCGGCTTGTAGCTCGGAGGTCAGGCCAGCGTACCCGTGAAGCGCAGAGGCGTACACCACGGGGAAATCCAGTTGCTCGTCGGTTGCGTTTAGGCGATCGAAGAGGTCAAAAGTGGCATTGAGCACCCAATCGGGACGTGCGCCTGGGCGGTCGATTTTGTTGATCACCACGATAGGGTGGAGACCCAAGGCAAAGGCTTTTTGGGTCACAAACCGTGTCTGTGGCATAGGGCCATCCACGGCATCTACGAGGAGCAGCACCGAGTCCACCATGGACAAGACGCGTTCCACTTCACCGCCAAAATCGGCGTGACCGGGGGTATCCACGATGTTGATGCGATAGCCTTGCCACTGGATGGCCGTGTTTTTGGCCAGAATGGTGATCCCGCGTTCTCGCTCTAAATCGTTGGAATCCATGATCCGTTCGATAGGCGTTTCGCGATCGCCGAAGGTACCAGACTGTCGAAGCAACTTGTCTACCAGTGTGGTTTTTCCATGATCTACGTGGGCAATGATGGCGATGTTGCGAATGTTTTCAATGGCGGTGGGCATGATTTGGGCAAACTTCCTCGTAAAACGCTGCGCAAGGACGGACACGAGACGTGTCCCATCCCTTCTCTAGACTTACCCTGCTTGTGCGGGGCAAGGAGGTGCGAAGGATAACACTCCCCATGCGTGTTGTGGTCATTTTTGGTGATTTTAAGTCGAGATTCCGTTACATTAAACCCCTTCCCCGAGATCGGAGGAGGGGCTGGGGGAGAGGGTTGCGCTTTTGGCTGTGCTGTTTTTTGTTATTCAACCGAGGAGCACATGGAGCGAAGCGTAGTGCGACGAGCCCCGCGTAGCCGTGAGGGCCGTACGTTTTGTCGATGTCCGCAGCCGTATCGCGGGCTGAGACAAAACGTAAGGCAACCGAGCACGGCGTAAAGCCATTTG
>CAIJYR010000076.1 GCA_903824965.1 uncultured Thiotrichales bacterium | reverse complement strand
CTTTTTACCTGCCATCGTTTTATGTGACTCCCGCTCTATGCCCCAGCATCAACTCATCAGACGTACCCCATGGCATGAGACAAGCCGTAGGTCGGCTTCCGGACAGGTCAGCGCCTAAACAAAAAGCTCTGGTTCTTTGCTAAGTCAATGTTCCATAAGCACCATGGTGCTTTGATGTTTCGGATACTTCTGGGGTGTTGACGATTATAGATTCAGCCGTACCGGAAGAGTGCTGGTGAGTTGCCATTTTTCGCGATACCAGACAGGGCATCCAAGTCCCGCAGAGCAATGCGGGGGTTATCGCACTCACCTTGCGCCCGGTACACTTCTGTGGCGCTCGTTGTTCTAGTCTTTTGCAGACCATTGTTTCCGGAGAATATTGTGAAGTTTTTTGTTGCCTTGTTCTCCAGGCATCGGCCCCACTTGGGCGGTTACCTAAGTATACCCAATTGATTGTTCATGACGATACCGTAAGGATGTGCTGACAATTTCCCTACGATCAGGCGTCAACAAATAGTAGACCGTTCTAGTCTGGCAGCAGTACGTGGGTAGTCCTGCCTCTGGTGCGTGACAAACAGACGACATGGCGGCGTATATTTGAGGGCGCTCTCCCCGGGCCCTGCTTCGTTGGCTTTGTGTTAATAGGGTGGTGACCAGGGGGAACTGCACATCCTTCGGCTCACTCAATTGCTGAGGAGATGCGCGGATGGATCCTCTCGCTTTTCTAGTCAACCGTTTGGTTGATTAGGTTGAGCTTAACCCCGATGTCGCCGTGGCTCTACCTTGGTCGTACCACCGACAGCCAAAGTCGCTGGCGTAAAGCGGATTGTCCCTATCGTCTGGCTGTTCTTGCCGACAGTAATGCCCTTGGTAACCTGGGTCGCAGCGCTGTAGTTGCTGTTACCAACTGGACTCGCCGCGATGGTGCAAGTACCTGCACCCACACCCGTCACCGTACTACCACGGACTGTGCAGAGGATGGAATTGAGAAAAGCGAAGTCTCACTGAGTTCTTCGACTGGTACAATCGCCTCAGATCGCATCAGTCGTTAGAGTGGCAGACGCCGGACGAAGCGTACTGTGGCCTTCTGGCTAAACCTCTTCTGACAGCAGCGTAGGAGAACAATGTGGAGCATTACACCCCAGCGTGGCGTGATCAAGCCGAGTTGTGTAGGATTCATTTTGCAGGATCCAACGATCCGGCTTTGATACCGATAGCGTGCCAGCAATGGCTGCCTACATCGCCCTGTTTTGCCTACGTCTTGCGAAAGATCAATACCGGGGGTGTGGTTCTGTGGGAGGCCTCTCCGTGAAAAATTCGTCCAAACAAATAAGGCCAGTTTTCTACGGTGTTGCCTTCGTGCTTGGTCTGTTCGTGTGCCTAACGGCGATTCTGGCGCTCCTGACCCTACGCTGGGATACCGAAATGCAGACGAAGGCTGCCAACCAATATCTGTCCCAGTTGATGGTGCAAACCATCGATGGTTTGATCGACTCCATCGATGTTTCCTTGCAGGCCTCCGCCGATGAGATCACGAGACAACTGTCCGACGGAAAGGCCGACGTGGAGTCGATTACGCGCTACTTGGTGCGGCAACAGGAACGCTTGCCTATCGTTGATAATCTGCGCGCCGCCAACGAACGTGGTGAGTCCATGTATGGTGCTGGTTATGGTGCTGGCTCCCTAACGCCGCCTGTCAATATTACCGACCGAGAGTATTTCACCCAGTTGCGTGATCACCCGCACACCGGTTTGTTCGTCAGTAAGCCTTTTGTCGGGCGACACAAGCAACAATGGATCTGGCTGTTCGCGCGACGCATTAACAAGCCGGACGCATCATTTGGTGGCGTGGTTTTTGCGTCGGTCGCGGTCAATCAGATAGAAAAGCTGATTAGGTATGTCAAAAAAACCCCCGGCACCTCGATTGCGGTACGCGCTGTTGACATGGCGCTGATTGCGCGGGTTGCCTATGAGCCGGTGGGCGAGACCCCCGTCGGCGATAAACGCATAACATCGGCATTTCAGAATGCCCTAAAGGAAAACCCGCTAGAGGGAACCTATGTCAGCGGCACAACGTCCGTCGATGGGATTAATCGCATCTATTCCTATTCCCGCAGTACTAAGTACGGGTACATCGTCAATACAGGAGTCGCCCTAGAGACGGTCATGGCCACTTGCCGCGTGATTGTCTGGATCGTCGGCGGGCTGGTGACCATAATGGTACTTGGCATCGTGGCGTCTCTCTGGCGTACGCGCCTGGTCTGGCAGCGTCAAGAACAGGACATGGTCGTACTCCAACAGAGCCAGCAGTCTCTTCTGGAGGCGCAGAGTATCGCTAATCTTGGCAACTATCGGTATGACCTACCTAGCGACCATTGGATCAGCTCATCTGTGCTGGATGACATTTTTGGTATTGCGCGCGATTATCCACGCGACTTCCAGCACTGGTTGGCTCTCGTCGACAGCGCATTTCGGGAGGAGATGCAGGCGTACTGGAGCGCGATTTCCAACGATCAATTGCCGTTCGATCGTGAGTACCGCATCCGCCGCCCCCGTGACGGACGGTACGCTTGGGTACACGGTAAGGGCCGGTGGCAACTTGGCGAGGATGGCCGCCCGGTGGCCCTCGTTGGCACCATTCAGGACATCACCGAGCGCAAGCACATGGAGGAAGCCTTGCGCGAGAGCGAAGGGAAATTTCACTCCCTGTATAACGCCATGACCGAGGGTGTTGCCCTGCACGAACTCGTTTACGATGCGCGAGGTATACCCGTAGATTATATCCTGCTGGAGGTCAACCCAGCGTTCGAGACGATCCTCGGCCTGAAGCGGGAAGTGGTCATCGGACGCCGGGCCAGCGAGGCGTATGGAACCGAGATTGCCCCCTATCTCGCGATTTACGCGCAGATAGTGCTGACGGGTAAGCCCGTCTTCTTTGAAGACACTTTCGCCCCCCTAGGGAAGATTTTTTCGATTTCTGCCTTCTCACCGATGCCGCATCAGTTCGCTACCGTGTTCGATGATATTAGCGAGCGCAGGCGGGGAGAAGAGTTACTGCGTGTCAAGACCGAGGAGGTCGACACTTTCTTCAAGATGGCGCTGGATCTGTTGTGCATTGCCAATACGGATGGCTACTTTGTGCGCCTCAACCCGGAATGGGAAACGACGCTCGGCTACCCTCTTGATGAATTACAAAACCGGCGCTTTACTGATTTCATTCACCCCGACGACTGGGCCGCTACGGCACAAGTCATGGCGGATCTCTCCGAGCAAAAAACCATCTTGAGTTTCACCAACCGCTATTGTCGCAAGGATGGAACCTACCGCTGGATTGAATGGCGTGTCCGGCCTGTGGGGAAACTGGTGTACGCCGCCGCGCGTGACATCACCGAGCGTAAGCGCACGGAAGAAGCCTTAGCGAACGCAAAGGTCGCAGCCGAAGTGGCCAATCAGGCAAAGAGCGCCTTCCTGGCCACCATGTCGCATGAGATCCGGACGCCGATGAATGGTGTTTTGGGTATGGCGCAGATGTTGCTGATGCCTGACATAAAGGAGCATGAGCGTCAGGATTACGCACGTATCATTCTTACGTCAGGGCAGCAGTTGCTCTCCCTGCTCAATGATATCCTGGATCTCTCCAAGGTGGAGGCGGGACGGATCACGTTAGAGTCGATTCCCTTCTATCCGGATCGGTTGCTTGCTGACATAAGCGCGACGTTCGCCAAAGACGCTCACTTGAAATTGTTGGCGATGACTGCTGTCTGGGTCGGGCCCGCCACCCAACAGTATCTGGGTGATAGCAACCGGCTGCGCCAGATGCTCGCTAATCTGGTCAGCAACGCCATCAAGTTTACCGAACAGGGTCAGATCCACATTGAGATTGGTGTGCTTGAAAGCGATGAGCAGACCGCACTGCTCGAATTCTCGGTCGCGGATACCGGGATTGGTATTCCAGAGGACAAACAGGCGAAACTGTTCAAATCCTTTTCGCAGGTCGATAGTTCTATCACGCGGCGGTTTGGCGGTACTGGTCTTGGCCTTTCCATTGTGCAGCGCCTCGCTATGCTGATGGGTGGCGACGTTGGGTATCATAGCGAACCTGGGGTTGGGTCGCGTTTTTGGTTTCGTTGTCGCGCTAAACTTGTCAGAGCAGGGATCGTGGCGGTGGGTGCCAATAGCCGCCTGGCCTATTCCGATCGCGCAGCAAGTCCGCCGATGCCCACCACGCAACTCTCTGGCCGCGTGTTCGTGGCGGAAGATAACAATATCAGCCGCATGGTCATTGAGGCCCTATTGAAACAGTTTGGGGTGACGGTGGCGCTGGCCAGCAACGGACAGCAGGCGCTTGAGGCGATCATGGCTGGCGATCCAGCGGATATCATCCTGATGGATCTACAGATGCCCGTCATGGACGGCTATACGGCTACCGCACGGATCCGTCAGTGGGAAACGGAAACAGGGTGCCTGCGTCGCCCGATTATTGCGCTAACAGCGGATGCCTTCGCGGAAGACCAGCAGCGATGTCTGGACATTGGTATGGACGATTTCTTGAGCAAGCCGCTCGTGATCGACACACTAAAGCAGACGCTGATCCGATGGCTCGGATCGCCGCCAGTATCCGTAACACCACCGCTCGCAGTGGTAAGGCCGATAGACGTGCCAAGAATCATGGAACTGGTACGTCAATTAATGCCGTTACTGGAAGAAAACAATTTCGATGCCCTTGACTATTTTAATTCCGTGCAGAAGGAGTTAGTTGGAACCGAGGTTGCCGAAGAGATTGCCGAAGTCGGCGAATTGTTGAAGGTATTTCGTTTTGGTGCTGCTGTTGAACGGCTGCGAAAGATGCTCTCGATACGCGGGTGGGAACCAGTGTGAACAGTAGAGCCTCTTGCAAAATCCATCCCATGCGTTGGTAGCTGCCAAACGGAGATAGGAGGACAGAGTGGTTTTTCATTATTTTGGCACCATGAGCAACAGAATACGACATGCGCTGTACAAATCTTTGTTTGGTGTGGTACTGGTGTGCGTTGTGTATTGGTTGTATCCTTTCGAGATTATCCGGTCTCAGATAGAAGACCTGGCGTTTGAGCGCTTCAACCAAAGCCATCTGAATCAAACGCAAAAGGCGATGGATTCTCCGATGGTGATTATTCTTAGCGTTGATGATGGCTATCTCAAGCGTAATGGACTAGAAGGATATGGGTATTTGTTTCCACGGGATCATTTGGCGCGTATTATCGATGGCGTGGACAAACGTCAAAAGAAATTACAGCAAACAGGTGATGGAATCAGCGGATTGTTGCTTGACTACGATTTAGAATATAGTACATTGCCCTATGGTCAAGTGTTTTCCACACAGGATGAGGTGTGGCTCAAGACCTTAGATCGTCCCAGAACGTACCCATTATTGATCCCAAAGCTGGAGGGGCCGGGCCGATTGGCGAAGGAAGGGGTTGCGTCGTGCGCTCGCTTGGTTTCAGTGAACCTTTTGCGTGATAAGGATGGTGCGACACGACGTTGGCAGCCTTATTTTGAACAAGAAGGACGAACCTATCTTTATGGCCCCTTGTGGCTCTGGTTGCGCCACCAACAGCCAGAATGCCGGAACACGCTGGAACAAACCCTCCCGCATCCCTCTGCGGCCTCCTTGGATGTTTGTGGCCGGACATTTATTGCACAAGACCTGATTCAATACCGCGTTATCTATAGGGATTGGAAGCCATACGATGCCAACATGCCGTGGCGCGAAAGTTATTGGGAGCGTCTGATCTCGGTTTCTGCTGATCAATTAGACAGTCTTACGGATGACACTTTGCGGAGTGCCTTCCTGTTGGTGGGCGCGGATCATAAGTATAGTACAGACTATTTTGATACAAGCACAGGATATTCGCACCGTTTCAGCGGCGTATCGATTCACGCACAGGCATTGCTCACCTTATTCGTTCTGAATGGTCTGTTGCAACCACTGGCCTTACAATGGAGTTTGTTGCTGACCTTCTGTATCTTTTTTATCTCAGAGTATCTCTTGGATATTCTGTATGGATCGCTTAGCATAGAAAGCGATGAGCTGCGTATTCTGTTCAATGTTACGCTGCTGTCCTTCGTATTGATTACCATTTCCGCAATAATTTTTCAACATGCGGGTTATTGGTACAACTGGATTATTCCAGTTGTGATGAACCAGGTATTTGATGTTGCCAAGAAATTAAACAAATACTGGATCGGTCTTCTGAAATGGCAGCGATCCCTTTCTAAACGGTGAGCCAATAATGAGAACGACATTTTTATTGACGGCCCTCTTTCTTGCGTGGATCGCTGCTGCTTGTGCCACACCCATAGAAATCCAAGACCAGAAGGTGACGATCAAGATCAATGGCCAATCAAAAACGCTTTCTGTCGGCGACAGACTGGATCTGAAAGAGGGTGAAACCTTGTGCTTTGAGAAGGGCCCAGGAAAAATCGTAATCGCCAAGAGATTTATCATCACAGAAACGTCGAATAGCCTCTGCTACCAGTCGCCCATCGCCGAGGGGCAGTCAGTACTCAATCAGTTGTGGGCTTCTCTCGAAAATAAATTTAGCAAAAGTAAAACACAGGTGGCAGCAGGCGTGAACAGAAGCACCGATACGGTTGCGGTCGCCATTCTGCACTTTCCTCGCAACCGATATTTACCCTTCGTATTGCTGGTCGGAGAAACATGGGGAGAAGAAGTCTTGCAAATAGATGTCATGGATGAAGATGGGCACCTCCTGCGAACAGTACAAATCGATGCCGGGGCAAAGCCGCGTTTTATAAAACTCATGCTGGGCGATCTGCCGGATCATGGAATGCTGCATATCCTTCCAGTGGGGGGTGGCGATACTTTGGCGGAGATTCCATTCGAACGTGTGGATGTCAACTGCACTGCCTGTATGCCCCTTGCCCTGAAAGAGGTCTTGCAGAATCTACAAGACGAAAGCTATCTGCCGGCATTGCTTGCGCTGGAATGGATTATTGCTGATCGAATAAAATAAAGTAACCCTTTGTCGGTTACACCCATCCCCGCCCCTTAGGGGTAGGTTTCTCGGAGACATTGATGAGACGTCTTCAGATCCACACAGTCTTTTTTATGATTGGATTCCTGGGTTACAGTGCCAGTGTGTTGGCGGGTGCCGATTCTACGCAACCAGGATTTGTACTGCCAACGGTTCCAGAACCGAATCCGGAATCTCTTCTTGATCAGCGATCGCTTCTCATCCAACATATTGTGCTAGAGGGGAATACCCTTTTTCCTGAACAAGACTTGCGATCCATCGTGCAGCCCTATGAAGGGCGGGTTGTCTCTGTTGCGGAACTGGAAAGACTACGACAGCAATTGGTGCATTATTATATCGATCACGGATATGTCAATTCTGGCGTGGTCATCCCAAACGGGGCTTTGCATGATGGCGAATTGCATTTTCATGTGATCGAAGGGAAGATAGAAAACATCCAACTGAAAGGCATGGAACGCTTGCGGGAGGGATATGTTAAGAATCGTTTATGGAGCGACCCTCACAAACCATTCCGGTTGCAAGAACTACAGGAAAACTTTCAATTGCTGTTGTCCGATCCGCTGATCAGCACCATGAAAGGGTCTATCCTCCCTGGAGAAGATCCTGGTCATTGTGTCTTGGATGTGGAGGTCGTCCGTGCAAACCCCTATCAGTTGCGTTTGTTCGCCAACAACCAGAGACCCCCCTCGGTGGGCAGTATTGGGTATGGTTTCACGGGTTCTGTACAGAATGTCACCGGGCTTGGCGATCAAATCAACATTACCTTGATCAATAGCCAAGGAACCAATGAATACACTGGTGGGATCACCGTACCCATCACCGATGCCAATACAACCCTGTTCTTCCGATTTGATGAAGGGGACTCTTCGGTCATCGAAGAACCCCTCCAGACACTTGCCATCAAAAGCACGGTCAACAATGTAGAAGGCGGCATCCGCTACCCGCTCGTAAGAACCTTGGAACGCGAATTTGCGCTCGGTGTCTCGCTCGCCCTCCGGAAAAACAAAACCACCTTGCTTGGGCAACCCTTCTCGTTTGTTCCTGGGAACGCATCAGGGCAAACACAGGTGTCGGTACTACAATTGTTTCAGGAGTATACCCAGCGTTGGGAACATACCGCCCTCTCGCTGAATTCTAGTTTGCATGTGGGAATGGATGCGTGGGGTGCCACAACAGCGATTGCGCCACAATACCCCGGCAGCCAATTTCTTTCCTGGATCGGACAGGCACAAGTGGCCCATAAACTCTCCGACCGAGGGACGCAGTGGCTGGTACGCAGCACGGTTCAACGGAGCGATTCTCCTCTTTTGCCACAGGAACGTATGGCGGTGGGAGGATTCTCTACAGTACGTGGCTATCGCGAAAACCAATTGGTGCGTGACCAGGGATGCACTTTTTCTATGGAATTGCATTACCCTCTGTTCGGTGGTACAGACCCCCATGAAAAACAGCACCTCACCCTGATTCCCTTTGTAGACTATGGCACAGCATGGAACCACAAAGAGGCAGCGACCACCCTTTCTTCGGTTGGACTCGGTTTCGATTGGCAGTTCAATCGGCTACATGCAGAACTGTATTATGGGCATGCCCTCAAAACCATGGATCCACAACAGCATAGAGATTTGCAGGATGAGGGTATCCATTTTCAGGTGCGTCTGGATCTGTTATAGCGCTGTATTACAACGAAACCAATAGAGTCCAACATGGGTAGGCGTTTCTTGATCCTTGTTTTGTGTCTTCTGTTTTCGATGATACCGTTTGCTTGGGGTATAGGGGATGATTTTGATACGCTCCTCTCCCAGGGGAACAAACATCTGCAACAAGGCGAATATTTTTTAGCACTGCATGAACTAGGACTGGCGCGAGATCGAGCCACCACCCCCCCACAACAGACACAGGCACAGGGACTGCTCGGTGTTACGCATTATCAAATGCACCATTTTGATCACGCCAATGGATTGTTGCACAAAGCCATCGACTCCGGTATAGGGAATAGCAGCGATCGTGCGCGATGGATAGCCACGTTAGCCAGTCTCCAAGCGAGCCGTAAACAAATGGGAGACGCACGTCGGCTGTATGCCGAGGCCATGAAACTGGCCGTAGATAATCCTGGCGTCCGTACGAGCATCCGCCTCAGCCAACTCCCTTTGCTGGATCCGGCCCAACGACTGGCTGAACTGGAGCAGATCCGAGACAGCCTGAAGGAGATTACCGTTCCACTGGATCGTGCCTGTCGTCTCTTGGATATCGGGATGACGGCACAGACGCTTGGTACGGCTGGCGTACCACTTGCCTATTACAGTTTCGCACAAGCCCGTAGTGTATTAACTGACCAAGAACCACGTTTGCTGGCCGATGCCCTTGGGGGTCTTGCCCAATTGTACGAGGATCAAAAACGCTATGAGGAATCGTTATCCCTTAACCAGCAGGCGATGACAGCACTCAGAGACTTAGAAGAACATGATTTGTTGATCGGATTAGAATGGCGCCAAGCACGGTTGTATCGTTATTTACAAAAGCCCGCATTGGCCCTGGCTGCCTACCAAAGCGCCATCGAACACATTGAAGCCATCCGTCAAGACATTCCCATCGAATACCACAATGGTCGGTCTTCGTTTCGTGATACCCTCGAACCGATCTATCTTGGTTTTGCGGATATGCTGTTGTCTGAGGCGAGTCACGCAAGTGGCGCTACACAAACAGCCTTATTATACCGTGCGCGTACAACCGTCGAACTGATCAAAAAAGCAGAGATGGAAGATTTTCTGGGGGGACGTTGTGCGGTGCATAGCAACGATAACACCTTGCTCGAAGAGAGGGATGCTAGCGTCGCCATTCTCTATCCGATCATCTTGCAGAATCGTTTAGTGTTGCTGCTGAGCAATGGCAAGGAAATGCAGCAATTCGTCCAAACCGTCCCGGCCAGCGTTGTAGAAGGGGCTGCCCGTCGCTTGGCTTTTCGCCTGCGGACAAACAGCAGCGATATCCAATTTGTTTCGAGACAACTGTATGAATGGTTGATAGCTCCAGTAGAATCTTGGCTGCATCAACATACGATAAAAACATTGGTCATCGTACCCGACGGTGTCTTGCGCCTCATTCCACCCGCCGTCTTGTATGATGGAACACAGTACCTGGTTGAGAAATATGCGCTGGCCATTTCTCCTGGTCTGTCGTTGGGGGAGAGCAAACCGAACCACACCCATAGCATCCAGTTTCTAGTGGCTGGTATGAGCGAACCAGGGGCAGTCGTTGAACACTTGCCCCCGAACATGATCCGAACCCTTTCCCATGCGGCAGAACGGGATGCGGCACACAATAGCGATAGACCGCCCAGTCGAGCACTCCCGACGGGGGACGCGACCACCGACACAGATCCCATCCGTGGCACAGATCGAGAAATCCTAAGGAGCCCCTCGGTACTGAAGCATATCCAAGATCGATTGATATTACCCGGTGTGGTCAAAGAAATGGAGACGCTTAGCGCAGCACTTCCCAATACGCTGCTCATGAATACTACGTTTACGCTCTCGCGGTTTACACAGGAACTCGAACAAAATGCCTATTCTGTGGTACACATTGCTTCTCATGGTGTGTTTGGGGGAACCGCAGAGACCACGTTTATTATGGCCTCGGACAACATTATCGACATCAATGAGCTAGAGCGATTGCTCCAATCTAAGAAGTTTCTGGATCAACCGGTGGAGCTTTTAACCCTCAGTGCTTGTCAGACGGCTGAGGGCGATGATCGCGCACCGATGGGTTTGAGTGGTCTTGCACTCAAGGCCAAAGTCCGCAGTACCTTGGGTACATTGTGGCCCCTGTCCGATCGGGCGGCACCCATCATCATGGCAGCGTTTTATAAGGGGCTGTTGGAACCGGGTGTCAGCAAAGCACAGGCACTGCGCTTGGCGCAGCTATCCCTACTCGCACAGAAAGAGTTTTCTGCTCCGTTCTATTGGGCACCGTTTATCTTGGTGGGAAATTGGGAATAATCTTGATGAATATCACCGCAATGCAGCGCATGTTTTGGTACGTTGGGATGTTGGTATGGTGTTCAATACCCTCGGCACGGGCATCGGGTGGTATTGCAACCGATGGCACCATGGGGATTCAGCAGACCCTGAGTGGCGCTACCGTTACGATTCCGCAGGGTATGGGAAGAACGGTCAACAACAATGTCTTTCACAGTTTTACCCAATTCAACATCAATGAGGGTCAAACGGTTCTTTTTACCGAGAACACGTCCAACACCGTGAACAATGTCATTGCCCGTGTGACCGGCGGTGCAGTATCGGCGATTGAGGGAACCCTGCGTTCGACACCCGGCGGACATGCGGATTTTTATCTCATCAACCCCCAGGGTGTTACCTTTGGCCCCAACGCGCAAATCGACGTACCCGCCGCCTTTCATGTGAGTACCGCTCATCACCTGACCTTTCAGGATGGCCGTGTCTACAGCGCTACCCATCCATCGGTCAGTATCTTGAGCAGTGCTGCCCCGGCCTCCTTCGGATTTTTGAACAGCAGCACGGCCAACAACAGTCTCATCAATGTCAACGGTGCCCACTTGAAACTACCGACAGGCGGGAGCGTTGATTTTGTGGGGGGCACGATCACCCTCGAAAACAAAGCCTCCCTCACCGCCCCGGCGGGAGGGGTGCGTTTGGTCGCGGTCGGTGCGGGAAACATCGAAGTCCCCCTTTCCCCCGACGTTGTCCCCACGACACACGGTAACCTCCAAATCGATTCGAGCACCATCGATACGAGTGGCAATGGTGCGGGGCATGTGCTGGTGCGTAGCGGTAGCCTGTCCATTACCAATGGTAGCCTTTTGTCCGCGAATAATACCGGAGTGAATGACGCAGCCAGCGATCAAGGTGTTGATCTCAGAATCGATACCGGATCGTTTAATCTCAACAACGGCAAGATTCACGCCAATGCAACCAACGCTGGCCGTGCGGGCAACATTGTGGTGACCAGCGCAGGTGATTTGTCTGTTACCAGTGGTGGTTCTATGGATACCTCGACCACGGATACCGGAAGGGCCGGTAACATTACCATCACCAGTGGAGGCAATATCACCGTAGATGATAAGAATGCGGGCATACCTGGCTCGGTCACTGGCATTTATTCGTACTCCAACGTAGACGGGATGGGGGGGGATGCAGGTACCGTTTCGGTCACGGCCAAGGGAAATCTGTCCATCGTCAACAATGCGGGGATCGATACCTCCACCATTGGGACGGGTAACGCAGGCAATGTGACCGTTACGGTTGGTGGAACGCTGACCATTGACGCGCAGGGTCTCGGATCCGGTATTTTCTCTGCCGCCTACCAGGGGAGCGGCAATGGTGGAAATGTTTTGGTTACTTCCAAGGGGGATCTTTCTATTCTTGATGGTGGATTGATTTACAGCGCCACCGCTGATGCTGGCAAGGCCGGTCGTTTGACCATCCAGAGTGGCGGAAAGTTGATTATTGATGGAAACGATGGTGTATCGGGTGCTAGGTCGGGTATTTTCTCCGCCACCGAGCAGGGGAGTGGTGATGCTGGAACCCTATCGGTCATTACGAAGGGAGACATCGCCATTCTCAATGGCGGTTCGATCAATAGCTCGACTGCGGGTACCGGCAAGGCAGGCAGTGTAACCGTTCAAAGTGGTGGGCAGTTGACTATCAATGACAACGGTTTTGGTTTGGACACCGGTATCTATTCGCAATCTACCGCAAATGGTACTGGTGGTGACGCTGGCCCCATTTTGGTCACTTCCGTTGGCAACCTCTCTCTCTTGCATGGTGGATCGATTAACAGCTCGACCTTCAGTACTGGTAGAGCCGGCAATATCACGGTCACCAGCGGTGGCACCCTGAACATTGACGGTACTGGTAGTTTGAGCCACTACGTTCAAGATCCCAATGCGATTAACACCGTCTTCGATACCGGGATTTTCTCGGATACTCAAGTAGGCAGTAACGATGATGCTGGCAGTCACGGTGGTGCTGGGGATGTGTTGGTGAACGCCAGAGGTACCCTCTCCCTCTTTGCCGGCGGTGCGATAAGCAGTTCAACCTATACCACCGGCAAAGCAGGCAATGTGACCGTCAACAGTGGTGACAACATGAGGTTGGATGGGAATAGCACCGATGCCACTGGTATTTTCGCGACCGCCAAACTAGGCAGTAGCGGGGATGCTGGAACGGTTTCTGTGACTACACAGGGTGGACTTTCCCTGTTCAATGGCGGACAAATTTCCACTTCAACCGATGCCCTTGGCGATGCTGGCGGCGTGAATGTTGTGATCGCTCGGGCATTACACATGGAGGCGACATCGTGTCTGGCAACATTGTGTCCCGTGAACACGAGTATTTCCTCGACGTCTGGAGAAGGTGCCGCTGGGGCTGCAGGGCCGGTGTCCGTGGTCGCTCGCGGAGGGATCTCATTGCTCAACGGGGGCTTCATCGATACCACGACATACAGCTCCATGAAAGCCGGGGATGTGACCATCACGAGCGGTGGCAGGCTGACCATTGATGGCATCAATACGGGCATCTACTCAGACGTATCCCTAGACGCTGCCGGTACTGGTGGCACCGTATTGGTGACCTCTCAGGGCGACCTCTCCATTGTCAATGGAGGAATGATTTCTAGCTCACTGATCGGTCGTGGCAGTGCTGGCAATGTCACTGTCAAGAGTGGCGGTGATCTGACCATTGATGCGAAGGGTGTCGGTATGACCAGTTATCGTGGGACGGGTATCTTCTCAGATGCCACAATAGCGAGTGACGGTGATGCCGGAACGGTATCGGTTACCTCTCTTGGTGATCTCTCAATCGTCAATGGTGGCATTATTTCCAGTGCAACCTTTGGTACCGGCAAGGCGGGTAGTGTGGCGGTCATAAGCGCTGGCGACTTGACAATCCGTGGTCAAAATAACCCAGCGGTGCCCACCTGGATTTCGGCTGCCTCAATGGGGAGTGCCTCCAGCGGACAAACGGGTGATGTATGGATTACGGCCAATCATTGGATTCATCTCGCGGGTGGCGGAGCGATTACCATCAACAATGAAGCAAACCTCCCGAATGCCACCGATGCCGCCCAAATCATTCCTGGTGCGATTGCTGTCACTGCACCGGATATTACGCTGCAAAATAGTACCATCACGACAACCTCCACAGGCAACGTGGGTTCTGGGCGTATTACGATCAACCCCTCTCATGTACTCAGTCTCGATCCCTCTTCAATCAATACGAGCGCTAATATCGGTAATGGCGGATCGATCACCATCAACGGAACGGGAGCCGGTATTTATCTGGGCGGTTCTGAGATGATTACAACGGTCAACGGTGTCAACGGCAATGGGGGTGATATTCAAATCAAGGCTGGGGCGTTGGTCATGAACACAGGACTTATTCAGGCCAATGCGCTGAGTGGCAATGGCGGTAATATTACGCTCAGCATTGACTCGTTGATTGTCAGCAACAATCAATTACAAAAGGGAGGTCAACGCCTCCTCGATGCTACTTGGAATGCCAACACCGACACCTTTGGTTTTAACGTCATCCAGGCGGTTTCAGCAACGGGGATTAGTGGTACCGTGGACGTTGCAGCCCCCCAAATCAACATCAGTGGTCTCATCGCCAACCTTGGGGGGCCACAATTCGGCAGCAGTCTGGTGGGGAGTGATTATTGTGCGTTGGGGGCTGGCAGTTCACTCACCCGCAAGGGGCACGGTGGCCTGAAGCGCAAAGCCGGAAATCTCACGACATTCTGAAGCGCACTCTACCCAAGGGGGACGCAAGTATTTTCCAATCCTGACATGAGCCTGAACGAAGGGGGTCTGTGAGGTGTCGCTGAGGCAGCGCGTTGTTGGGTTTTGTTAATGAAATGAAATCGTTCTGTCCTGGCCTTGTTGAGGCGTTGGGCAGCTTCATTATCGCTACATTCAGCAGCGCTTGCGTCCAAGAAGGAGCACTAAGGGGTGAAGCGAGTGCGACGACCCCTGCGTAGCCGTAGGGGCCGGGCGTTTTGTCGGAGTCCGCAGCCGTATCGCGGGCGGAGACAAAATG
>CAIJYR010000075.1 GCA_903824965.1 uncultured Thiotrichales bacterium | reverse complement strand
TACTATAAGGCTACATTAATCCATTACCTCTTGGAAGGATTCTGATGGTGGTCATAGGTGGCAACTTGGGTTAGGTATGATTTTTGAGCATTTTACCCAGGCTGATAATTCTACCTCGCGCAAATACGGGGGAACTGGCCTGGGTCTTAGTATTTGTCAACATTTGGTCTGCATGATGGGTGGAAAGCTTTGGGTCGAGAGCAGCCTTGCACAAGGGAGCACTTTTCACTTTACCGTAAAGTTCGGTATCAGCCAGCGAGACAATGCACGACCCGGCAAAGAAGATCGCGGCACCCATGATGACCGATTCCCACAGAAGCCGCTGACCGGAATACACATTCTCCTTGGAGAAGCACACCCTGTCGGCTTGTCTATTCTCAAGAAGATGGTGATTGGCTTTGGGGGAACCTTTGCAGAATGCTCGGACGGGCCACGTTTGCTCGCTGCCTTGCAAGAAGCTAAGGACAAGAATCGACCTTTTGATGTCGTATTGATCGACGAAGTGCTTTTGCGGGAAGAATGGCCTGATCCCGAAGCACAGTATGCAGATGCTGGATGCCGCACTCCTCCGGTCGTATTATTGCCGACCAACATGAGCATTGCCTCTGTCAGAAAATCTGGCTGGTTACAGAACGCGCTTTCGCTGAAGAAACCTGTGCGACGCTTCCAATGGCTCAATCGGATCAACCAATTGTTGGGCAAAACCGCCCCTGAGCAACAAGCCTCCCCTGAATTGGCGATCAAACCTAGAACAGATGTTTTGCCTTTGCAGATTTTATTGGTCGAAGATTTGGTCACCAACCAGCGCCTAGCAACAACGATCCTCTCTCAGGCGGGTCATCTTGTCACGCTGGCCAACCACGGCGAAGAAGCACTGCACATTCTGAAAGAAAAGAAAGTGGTCTTTGACCTCATCCTCATGGATCTACAAATGCCCGTCATGGACGGTTTCGAAGCAACCATGCACATTCGTGAGGGTACAACGTCTGAGATCCTCAATCCGAACATTCCGATTATTGCCGTCACTGCTTCTGCCATGATTTCCGATCAAGAGCAATGTCATCAGGTTGGCATGACGGGTTATCTCAGGAAACCGTATCGCCCTCATGAATTGCTCAAGGCGGTCGAACCGTTCCTGAAAATCAGAGCAAAACCCATCAAAAAAATGCAGCTAGATCCCGTAGAGACCGATCCCGAAACCTGGATCCGATGCAAAGAGGCGTTTCAAGGTGCTGCTCCCAAGGGAATACAGGGATTGCACAAAGCATTGGACAGTAAAAATACCACCCAAACCGTACAAGAAATTGGCAGACTAGCCCTGCTTGCCGCTGACATTGGAGCCACCCGCATCAGCACGCAGGCACTTCGCATTCAGGGACAGGTGGAGGTAGGTGCTTGGGAGGAGGCTGCTGCCTCCCTGGAAAAGCTCAATACATACATCGAACAGGCATTAGAACTGCTGTGCTAGAACCGTTTCGCGAAACGCATTTATACCCCGAAAGCCCCTTTCAACCAATGCGGATCGGTAGTGGTGATGTCGGTTCCGGTGAAGGCAACCACGTCGAAACGACAGGGCCGATTCGCCAACGTGGGGTGTCGTTGCAAATAATGAGCGGCTGTGGCGGTCATTCGGGCGCGTTTGCGGGGGGTAACACTCTCGATGGCATCCCCAAAGCGCGAGGGACGACGCAACCGCACTTCTACGAAGACCAGCGCCATCCCATCGTGCAGAATCAAATCGATTTCACCACAGGGTGCGCGATAATTCCGTGCAACAAAGCGCAATCCCTTCGCTTCTAAAAAACGGCACGCCTTTTCCTCGGCCTCTCTGCCGCGCGTAGTGGTCGATGGGGGGGAGGTGATGGGCATTGTATGGTCACCTGTGTTTTACAATATTCCCATGTTTCCCTGGGGCCATGCTACAGTTCATCGAGTGCAGCGGTGGCTCTATATTGTAGCGACGAAGTGGGTTCCTGTCCCTTGACTCTCAGCATACAAAGAACTACATTCTTGTAGTTACATTGAGTAGGAGGTGGCGTTGCGGTGGATTTGGGACGAACAGAAAGCGGCAGCAAACCTCCGGAAGCATAAGCTCTCGTTTGGGGTCGCTGCGCTAGCTCTAGACGATCCGCATGCGTTGATCGACCCTGATCTGCATCAAGATGGGGATCGCTGGGATGTTTTATGCCAGATCAACGGGACGACGCTTTTTGTCGTATTGGCCTGGTGAGAACAAGAAAACAGCGAAGAAGGCAGGATCATCAGTGCCCGTAAAGCGACCCCTCAGGAAAGGAAAAAATATAATGAAAACAGGAGACTATAAAACCCTCACGCAGGAGCAACAGGAACAGTTGAAGGCGCTGGAGCATATGCCCGACGAACAGATAGACCTGTCGGACATGCCAGAGAAGCTGGATTGGTCGAATGCCAGACGTGGCATGTTTCGCCCGATCAAACAGCAGCTAACCGTTCGCTTCGATGCTGACGTGGTGTACTGGTTCCGCCAGTGTGAAGGGGGAGAGCGAGGGTATCAAACCAGAATGAATGCAGTAGTGCGCGAATACATGTTGGCCCACGCGTCCCCGCCTGACGGTTCAACGTGAGACTGCGATAATTCCCTGGCTTTAGGTTGGGGAGGCTTAGCCAACACCAGTCGCTACGGCTGATGTTTCTACGAGGTCAGCGCCAATATTTTCCGTACCAGGTGCTCGTGTTGATCGTCCACCAGGTGCCGCTTTGCAACCGCGAAGGTATAAGCCGCCTCGCGGCGGGACGGGGCCACAGGCCACGCCTCTGCAAAAGCAGCACACCACGCTTCGGAGTTTTCATAGTCCGCAACCGTCCAACTGAGGTCGGGTACCGTTTCGGGCAAGCCACCTGTACGACTCACCAACACAGGCACACCATGGCCTAGAGCTTCCAAAGCGACCCGCCCATACGCCTCTGCGACCTGCGAAGGAACTACCACCAGCCGCAGTCCGCGATAAAGACGGGCGGGATCTGCCTCCCAGCCTGCGAAGACCACATTGCTTGGCAGAGGGGTACGCGCCGCTTGGCGTGCATGGAGGCGGAACGTCACCTCAGGAAAGCGCACCGCCAAGGCACGCAAAACATGCCCACCCTTGTCGGCACCATCGCCAATCATCCCGACAGCGCCTGCCTCTTCTGGCAATGGTAGCGTTGCAATCGGCGTACGGGGATACACCACGACCGCCTCTCGACCACAGAATGCATGGATACGATCCGCCATAAAGTGCGAGTTCGCAACGACAAGATTTGCACGACGGAGCGCCCCGCGTACCTCACGTCGAAAAAATGCCAACAACGGCACCTGAACCATTCGGTAGAGATCTTTTAGGGTGCGACGTACCCCAACTTCGTGGTTAGACCACTCGTCCCAATACCGCACATCTCGCGCAAAATAGACCGCCACCACCGACTCGGGCAACCCATTGATCATGGATGGCCCAATCAACGATTGCACCAACGCCAACTGTCCTTGAAAACACGCAGCAACACGCCGCAATCCGCTGCGTCGCAACAACAACTGAACCAGGGGGAGCGCACGGAGACGATCCGGAGGGTCGAATCCACCATCGCTTACTGACCACGTCCAACTGGGGTGTACTGTGCGCAGTTCGTCAACCACCGCTGCCAACGAATGCTCAGCACCACCCCAGCGAAGTGCAAAATGTCGCGTCACCACCAGAATATCGGAGCCACATGGGCCATCAATCCTTACAGGCACTTACGCTATCCTCTGCCATACACGGGCTTAATGACTCACGGACGCTTCTGCTTCCTGCGTGTCGAGCACCTTCAGGTTGTTGTCCTCGGCGAAGGAAATCAGGAACTCGTAGCCGTCTGGATTGGCCTCCCAAAGACTTTGCTCTACCACCAGGGATTTGACACCGCGCTGGAAGCTAATATGGATGTGTGGAGAATATTCCTGCTTGCGCTGGGGCCCGAAGGTAGTCATGCAGCACTGCAGACGCTCTGCCCAGTTGCTGGGGCGGAAGACGCGCCCTTGGTTGGTCAGACCTTGAATCACAAAGCTTTCGTGTTTGTCATGGGACATCATGATGGCGTTCCTCGGTGCTTGGGGGTGCTGGGGTGCAGCGTTGAAAGGGGGCTGGGTGATATCGATCACGCAGTAAGGGTTTACCCTTATGTGTAGTGCATGTTACCCTTACCGTTCTACATGTCAATACGTATTTTTACTTTTGCAAGCGATAGAACGAAAAAAATACTGATGGGTAAGAAACGATGCCGCTCACCCTGCTCTGTTCCAAGGAGCGACGGAAACAGTGTGCGATGAGGCGGATGGCTATTACACTATGTGCATTCCCTACCACAGACATAGAGGCATCTCCTACCATGCAGTGCACCCTGTTGAAAGCGAAACTGCACCGCGTCACCGTCACGCACGCCGAACTAGAGTACGAGGGTTCTTGCGCCATTGATGGACGGTTGCTTGATGCTGCAGGGATCCATGAGTACGAACAGATCCATATCTACAACATCAACAATGGCGAACGCTTCGTGACCTATGCCATTCGTGCGCAAGAGGGATCGGGTATCATCTCGGTCAATGGTGCTGCCGCACACAAAGCGGCCCCGGGACACCTCGTCATTGTCTGCGCCTATGTTGCAGTCTCTGAGCAAGAACGAGGCCAACATAAGCCATCTCTGGTGTACGTCTACGCCGACAACCGCATCAAGGACATTCGCCACGCCATTCCAACCCAAGGGGTTTGATCCACGCACAGTCGGTGCCGACACAACGCCAAAACCATGACGCCCCCTCGATGAAAAAAAAGAACGTTCTCCAAGAAAGCGTGCCTGAAGGTCTGCCTGAAGGTCTGCGTGTCGGGGGTGATCGGTGTCGCGACGTTTTTTCGTCGGCCCCTGATCTTTTTGCGTACCCGCCGTTTTGGGCCGAGTGCTTCGGGGTTGCACCGTTTTTGCCCATGTCTCGCGCAGAAATGGACGTGCTGGGTTGGGATGCGTGCGACATCCTCCTGGTCACAGGCGATGCCTATGTGGATCATCCGAGTTTTGGCATGGCGCTGGTGGGACGCTTGCTGGAAGCACAAGGCTACCGCGTAGGCATCCTTGCGCAGCCCGATTGGCGTCAGGGGGATGCTTTCCAAAGCATGGGCCAACCGACCTTGTTCTGTGGCGTCACTGCAGGAAACATGGACTCTATGGTGAACCACTACACGGCCGATCGACGGCTGCGAACCAATGATGCCTATACCCCGGGTGGCGAGGCGGGACGACGCCCTGATCGGGCGGTGCTGGTCTACTGCCAACGTCTTCGTGAGGTTTTTCCAGAAACGCCCATCATCCTCGGTGGCATCGAGGCCAGTTTGCGACGTGTGGCCCACTATGATTATTGGTCGGATCAGGTACGCCGATCCCTTTTGGTGGATGCCAAGGCCGATCTGCTTCTGTATGGCAATGCGGAGCGTGCCATTGTGGAACTCGCAGCTCGCCTCGCACGCGGAGAATCGATTCACACGATGCAGGATCTACGGGGAAGCGCCTTTGTACGTCGTGCTTCCTCGCTCCTGCCGGAGGGTGTTCTGCGGTTGCCCTCCTTTGAGGAGGTGCGACACGATCCCCTGCGCTATGCCGAGGCATCGCACATCCTGCACCGAGAGAGCAATCCAGGGAACGCCAAAATCCTGGTACAACGCCACGGCGATCGTGACCTGTGGGTGAATCCGCCGCCCTTTCCACTCACGACCCAAGAATTGGATCGGATCTACGAGTTGCCCTATGCCCGTCGGCCCCATCCTGCCTATGGCCATCAGACCATCCCTGCGTATGAAATGGTACAGTGCTCGGTGACGATCCTGCGGGGTTGTTTCGGGGGATGTACCTTTTGTTCCATCACGGTGCACGAGGGCCGTCTTGTGCAGTCCCGTTCGGAGGCGTCCGTCCTGCGCGAGATCGAACAGGTGCGAGATACGGTACCGGGTTTTACCGGTGTCATTTCGGACGTGGGCGGCCCAACGGCCAACATGTACCGAATGCGTTGCAGGGAAATAGGCATCGAGTCGGTTTGCCGACGTCTGTCGTGCCTTTATCCAAAGGTCTGTTCTCGGTTGATGACCGACCACGGGCCACTCCTCCAGCTATATCGGCGTGCCCGAGACCTTCGCGGTGTCCGACGGGTGCTCGTGGCCTCTGGACTGCGCTATGACCTTGCGGTGCTTTCCCCTGAATATTTGCGTGAACTTGTCACTCACCATGTTGGCGGTTATCTTAAAATCGCACCCGAACACATTGTCCCCGAACCTCTTGCAAAAATGATGAAACCGAGTCTTGCAGCCTACGATCGCTTCAAAACCCTCTTCGATCGCTATTCCGCAGAAGCCGGTAAGGAGCAGTACCTGATTCCGTATTTTATTGCGGCCCATCCAGGAACCCGCGACGAGGACATGCTGGCTCTTGCCCTCTGGCTCAAGCGCAACCAGTACCGACTTGATCAGGTACAAACGTTCTTGCCCTCCCCGATGGCTCTTGCCACCACGATGTACCATACCCACCGCAACCCCCTGCGCCACGCCCACTGGGAAGCAGAAGAGGTGTACATCCCCAAGGGAGGTTATCAGCGACGGTTACAGAAAGCCTTTTTGCGCTGGCACGATCCCGCGAACTGGCCCTTGCTACGCAAAGCGTTGCGCCAGATGGGACGTGCTGATCTCGTGGGTCGTGGGAAAGCGGCGCTCGTGCCCGGTGAATCGGTAGAAGGCGCTGCGTGGGGCAGCAAGGGTTCTGTGAAAAAGACGCAAGTCACCGTAAAATCAGGTAGGATCTTCCCTAAGAGATAGGCAAAATGTTACGTATCTGCCCAGGTACACCCTAGAAAATTCCTCATCCGACTTGCCTCGGAGGGATGTTCTGTCGGTAAACCAGGCGAAACATCCACTTGCGCACCCACTGGAGGCACTGTGTACCGTCTATTGGTCAGTTTGTTTCTGCTGCTCCCCCTCTGCACCGTTGCGGAGCCGGTACGTTACGTCACAGACACCCTCACAGTTCCCCTGCGTACTGGAACGACCACCGAGCACAAGATCCTCAAAATGCTGCCGAGTGGTACCGAGGTAGAGGTGCTGGAGGCCGATAGCGAAAATACACGTGTGCGGGTACAGGGGGCAGAGGGTTGGATCTTGACCCGTTTTCTGGAGGATGTTCCTGCGGCCCGTGATCGATTGGCACAAGAAGAGCAAAAAATGGCGACGCTCCAAGAGGAAAACAACCGTTTACAGTCGGCCATGAAGGAAATCACGGATCAACATGCCAAAACGGATCGCATCATCCAGAAATTGCGCGACGATAACCAACGCATCCAAGCGGAGCTGCATCGAACCATTGACTCACTCCGGCAAGAGAACGCGACACTCAAGGATCGCACGGCGCGGGATTGGTTTGTGGCGGGTGCGATGGTCGCACTGACGACGTTGGTGGTGAGCCTGTTTATCCCCAAGATGGTGCAGTGGCGCAGGCGCACCCGTTGGAATACGCTGTGATAACCGTATCACTGCCTCTTTTCCCGAATCAGCCTCCCCTCTGAAATAACTTGGATCGGGAATAAGTGGTAACAGAATCGAGAAGATACACAGGAACCATGCCACCACGATCCCCTTTTTCTGTCCCTGAAGGATTGCCGCCCTTGGTGCCTGAGGAGTTGGCACGGGTAGAAGAAATGGTAGCACTTCTGCGTGAACGTATTGCCGACGCAGGGGGTTCCCTGTCCTTTGCGGAGTACATGGAAACGGTTCTTTATACGCCGAACCTTGGATATTATAGCGGCGGATTGCATAAATTCGGTGCGCAGGGTGATTTTGTGACTGCGCCTGAGATCTCGCCGCTTTTTGGTCGTTGTCTTGCGCGGCAGGTTGCGGAGATTTTGGCACAAATCGGTGGCGGAGAGGTGCTAGAAGTCGGTGCCGGGACGGGTGCCTTGGCAGTTGATCTCCTAGAAGCCCTGGAGACGATGGGTGTTATGCCCCATCGGTACCGTATCTTAGAACGATCGGGAGAATTGCGTGCTCGCCAAACGGAAACCATTGCGACACGCCTTCCTCACTGGATCGATCGTGTCTTGTGGTGTAGCGATCTACCCGATCCAGGCTGGACGGGGGTGGTGGTCGCGAACGAACTGCTGGATGCGCTGCCTGTCTACCGTTTTGAGCTGTCGGAGCAGGGACTGTTGGAGCATCGTGTGGGGTGGGAGGAGAACCAATTTGTCTGGTATGCGCTTCCCGCAGAGGGGCCGTTGGCCGCTGCACTAGAAGCCTGGAATGATCAATACGGACAGACACTCGGGATTGGGTATGTTTCTGAGCGGTCGCTCGCTGCCCCTGCCTGGTTGACCACCTTGGCCAATCGCCTTTCCCGTGGCGGGCTGATTCTGGTGGATTACGGCTATCCGGGTCGGGAGTATTATCACCCTGAGCGGTCTACGGGCACCCTTGCTTGTCACTACCGTCACCGCTGTCACTACGACCCTTTGATCTTGCCTGGCTTGCAAGACATTACGGCACACGTCGATTTTACCGCACTTGCGGAAGCTGCAGTCGCCTCTGGGATGGCGGTCTCTGGCTATACGCACCAAGCGCACTTTTTGCTTGCGACTGGCATCCTGGATGCGTTCTCTCCCCTCGATCCCACCGATGTAGCAGCGCAACTGTCTTTGGCCAACCAGGTGCGGCGTCTCACCCTGCCCCAAGAAATGGGCGAAATCTTTAAGGTGATGGCGATGACCCGTGGTGTCGAGGCTGATCTTGTGGGGTTTCAGCATCGCGATCTGCGGGGCAGGTTGTAGCACTATATTGTCGTATACGCCTCTCCGAGGCTATCACGAGCATGTTTTTTGGCGAGAAGTACCACCATGGTTGTTTCAATCACACGATGATAAGCGGCGAGAAGCTCCAAAAAGTGTTGGCACGAACGGGTGCTGGTTCACGGCGTGCGGTCGAGACCTGGATCGAAGCAGGGAGAATCTCCGTGGACGGGGTGCGTGCCACCCTGGGCCAACGGGTCACAGGCACGGAGAACATCCGGATCGATGGTCAACCGATCACCCTGCGGGCAACGGCTGCGCGTCGGCGCGTGTTGCTCTACCACAAACCGGAGGGAGAGGTCTGCACGCGGTCTGACCCACAAGGTCGTCCAACGATTTACGAACACCTCCCCCTGACACGCAACAGCCGCTGGGTTTCGGTGGGGCGCCTAGACATCAATACCAGTGGACTGATTATCCTCACCACGGACGGAGAATTGGCCAACCGCCTGATGCACCCCTCGCACGCGCTGGAACGAGAGTACGCGATGCGTGTCCTTGGGCCTGTGGACGAGGAAACACGAAAGCGCCTGTGTACGCAGGTTGATTTAGAAGACGGCCCTGCCCGTTTTGAGCGACTGACCGATGCAGGGGGCGAAGGGGCCAACCACTGGTACCATGGGGTGCTCAAAGAGGGACGCCACCGAGAGGTGCGGCGTCTTTGGGAATCGCAGGGTATCCAAGTCAGTCGACTCATGCGAATCCGATTTGGCCCTGTGGCACTGCCCCGTGATCTGCGCCGAGGCCGATGGGAAGAGGCAAGCCCAGAAGTGGTCAACACGTTGTTGAAACTGGTACACATGGTGGATACGTCACCCCCCAAAAATCAGCACCCCGCACGCAAAGAATCCCACAAAGAAGTCCACAAAGAAGTCCACAAAGCAGCCCACAAAGCAGCCCACAAGGAATCCCAGAAAAGACCGATCCGACCAATGCACAACGCGGATGGCCATCGGCGTTGAGGGGAGGGAGAAAAACCGTGTTTGATCTCATCCGTGCGGGTGGTTGGTTGATGTGGCCTATTTTGGGCTGTTCTGTGATTGCCATGGCAATCGTACTAGAGCGTGGCTGGATGTTGCGACGTCGACGGGTTGTGCCGCCCCGTTTGCTGCACGAGGTTTTGGAATGGATTCGGACAAAACCCATTGACGACGCCTACCTTGAGCACTTGCACACACACTCTCCGCTTGGCCAACTCTTGGCAACGGGTCTTTACAACCGTCACGCAAGCCGTGAAAGCATGAAACAGAGCATCGAGGATGCTGGGCGTCACGTTGTAGCCAACCTAGAGCGATTTTTGAACACCTTAGGCACCATTGCCGAGGTTTCTCCCCTGATCGGACTGCTCGGTACCACCATTGGCATGATCAAAACTTTTAACGTGATCTCCGAACAGGGGGTGGGCAACCCTGCTTTGATGTCCAATGGTATTTCGATTGCCCTCATTACCACTGCTTCGGGGCTCGGGATCGCGATTCCTGCGTTGCTCTTTCATCGCTACTTCCAGTCTAAGGTGGGGGATCTCGTGATCACGATAGAGCAAGCGGCCCTTCGATTGGTCGATGCCATCCACAATGGCGAAGGTGTGCGCGAAAGAGAACCGGAGACGCATTTGTGAACCTACGCCCCCGCCGTCAAGCGTGTCCACGTTTTATTAACCTGACGGCGTTGATTGACGTTGTATTCAATTTGTTGCTTTTTTTTATGGTAACAACCAGTTTTACACAAAAGACAGAGATTCACCTCGAATTGCCAACGGCAGACTCGGCAGAATCGGCACACGCAGAAAACAACATTGAGGTCAGTATCGACGCCCAAGGACGCTACCACCTGCAGGGGGAGACACTGCCCGATCAATCGCTCCCAACGATACGCACGGCCTTGCAGGGAGCAGCCTCCCTGTCCGGATCGAAAGAACCCTGGGTCGTCATTGACGCCGACGGCTTGGCCTCTCACCAATCGGTCGTGACCGTGATGGATGCAGCGCGTCAGGTGGGACTCACCCACCTCACCTTTGCGACCCGCCCAAGTGCTGTTCATTCCCCTCTAACCCACTAACGAACGGTCACTATGCCCGAATCTTCCGCCGGTACACAGCTGGCTGCCGGTGAAGTGTATCGCCGGATTTTATCGTTGGCCAAACCGTATTGGCCTGCGTTTTTGGCGACCACCCTGGCCATGGCCATCGTAGCCTCGACGGAAACCGCCTTTGCTGCACTCATGCGACCCCTGTTGGACGGTAGTTTTGTCCAAAAAGATCCCACCATCATCCGCCTGGTACCTTTGTGGTTGTTGGGGATTTTTCTGGTGCGGGGGATGGCCACCTTCGTATCGAGTTATGGGATGGACTGGATCGGTCGGCACGTTGTGAAGGACACGCGGGGTCGTTTGTTCGCGCATTTGTTGGATCTGCCAACCCGTTTTTACCACGATCATCCCTCGGGTACGTTGCTTTCCAAGATCATCTACGACGTGGAACAAGTAGCGGATGCAGCCACCAGTACAGTGACGACTGTGGTGCGCGATGGACTGACGGCAGGTGGCTTGCTCGGTTGGATGTTTTATCTTAGCCCTGTGTTGACGATGGCTTTTATGGTGATGGGGCCGCTGATTGGGTGGCTTGTCATTACGGCCAGTCGCCGTTTCCGGCGCATTGCACGGGGCATCCAGACTTCGGTCGGAGAAATCGCACAGGTTGCCGGAGAAGCCATTGAAGGCCATGATGTGGTGAAAGTATTTGGTGGCAGGCAGTACGAGCAGCATCGTTTCGAGCAGTCCAACGAGGGCAATCGTCGTCAGGTGATGAAATACGCTGCGACCAGTGCTGCGAGTGCGCCTGTGATCCAATTTATTGCGTCTTTGGCGCTCGCGGGAGTCATCTACCTCGCCACCTTGCCTTCGATGCTGAACCAGGTCAGCGTGGGTACGTTTATGTCTTTTATGGCCGCGATGATGTTGCTCTTGCCGACCCTCAAACGATTAACGACTGTCAATGCCAGCATCCAGCGAGGGGTTGCCGCAGGGGTCAGCATTTTCGGGCTGCTCAATGAAGAAATGGAATCGGATACCGGCACGTTGGTTGTGCCATGTGTTTCTGGTGGCCTGGAATACCAGGGGGTTTCTTTTGCCTACCGCGAAGGGAACCACGACGCGCTCCATGGGATCAACCTCTGCATTGCCCCAGGGGAAACGGTTGCCTTTGTAGGACGATCGGGGAGCGGAAAAACCACCTTGGTACATCTGCTTGCACGTTTTCACGATCCGCAGCAGGGGCGTATCCTGCTGGATGGGTACGATCTTCGGGATCTACGCGTGGCAAACCTTCGTGAACAGATCGCCGTAGTCACCCAACAGGTGACGCTGTTCAACGACACCATTGCCCGCAACATTGCCTATGGGTATAAGGCGGGTGCTACAATTACCGAGATCGAACGCGCTGCACGGGATGCTTGTGCGTTTGAGTTTATTGCAGCACTGCCGGATGGATTCGATACCGTGGTGGGAGAAAATGGTGTGCGATTGTCCGGCGGACAACGCCAGCGCCTTGCGATCGCCCGCGCTTTGCTCAAAGACGCACCGATCTTGATTCTGGACGAGGCCACTTCTGCCTTGGACAGCGAGTCGGAACGCCACATTCAGGTGGCTTTGGAGGGCTTGATGCGTAGGCGCACCACGCTTGTGGTCGCACACCGCCTCTCCACCATTGAACGAGCAGATCGCATTGTGGTGATGGACGAAGGGCGCATTATTGAAGTGGGAAAGCATGCAACCTTACTTGCCCAAAACGGCCACTATGCTGCCTTGCATCGTATCCAGTTTCCTACATCTCCCTGTCAACCACCCCCGCCTTTAGACGGGGACTTATGATATCCCTCCGCCATGCTTTGTAGAATAGCAGCAACCATAAAATAGTCAGTTTTTTATATCACTTCTAAAGCACCTGATGGCCAAGCCTGGGTGTCTTTCTCTGTAGGAGCGTTGAACCCCATGAACCGGAACCGGATTACCTTGGCTCGTCTTGCCGCTTTTGTCACCGTACTGGCGCTCTGCGTAGTGGTCTTCGGTGCTTACGTCCGTTTGTCCAATGCTGGTCTCGGATGTCCCGATTGGCCGGGCTGTTATGGACATTGGGTCGCCCCCAACTCGCAGGGTGCACAAGCCGCGCTTGATCATGCGAGGCTTGATCATGCAGCACCTAATCATACAACAGGGGCGCAGCCCGTCCACCGAACCCATACCCCCTCCGAAGCCTGGAAAGAGATGACGCACCGCTACCTAGCGGGTAGCCTTGTCTTGGCCATTCTCGCAACCGCGATCATTGCCTGGTGGGGGCGTCTTTCGATGGCGTTGCCTGGTACCTTAGTGGGCTTGGTGTTCTTTCAGGCAATACTGGGTATGTTGACAGTGACGCTTTTGGTCAATCCCCTAATTGTTACATCCCATCTGGTGGGCGGCATGAGTACCCTCGCGATCGCGTGGTGGATAAGCCTTCAAGAGGGCCGCTGGTTGAGATCGGTCAGGGCTGAGCTTGTCCCGTTGAGGCCGTGGGCGATGCTGGGTGTAGGGTTGGTCGCTGCACAGATTGTGTTGGGGGGCTGGACCAGCACCAATTACGCTGCACTGGCCTGTGTTGAATTTCCGACTTGTTACGGTGGAAACTGGTGGCCAACGCCTGATTTCCAGCAAGGCTTTAACTTGTGGCGGCCATTCGGCATCAACTACGAGTTTGGGGTATTGGACAGTCCAGCACAAACGGCGATTCACCTCGTTCATCGCATCGGTGCACTGACCGTCTTTGTGTATGTCACCTTCCTTGCAGGGATGATCCTTCGTTCGGCACGTCTGCTACAACACCGGATATTGGGTGCGGCACTGCTCTTGCTGCTGTTCACCCAGATTGGTCTTGGTATCACGAATGTCCTAGCACACTTACCGCTTGGGGTTGCTGTTGCGCACAATGGCGGTGCAGCGATTTTACTGTTGGCACTGGTCACGTTACTCCACGCAACTACACCATCGAAGCACGACAGGGAAGGGGAAGCCTCGTGTTGAACTACGAACGCTGGTTGTTCGCGGTGGTGGGCATCGCCACCTTCGTGATGGCAGTATGGGTGTCCGTTCGGATGCTGACGCCGCAGGAAAGGTCTGACGTGCCTTTGCAGTCGGCGATTTTGATCGCTCCTGCACAGACCCTCAGGGAATTCGCACTCACCGATACTTTAAATGTCCCATTGACGCGCCAGACTCTGCAAGGGCATTGGGTGTTGTTGACCTTTGGGTATACGAGCTGCCCTGATGTCTGTCCGACGATTCTCCATACCCTGACGGAGGTGCAACAACGTATGCGCAAGCGGGGGTGGGGCGATGATGCATTGCGGTTCCTGTTCGTTTCTGTGGATCCGGAACGCGACGAGGGGACGCGCTTGAAAGAATATCTTCAATACTTCAGTCCCACGTTCTTGGGGGCTACTGGCCCACAGGCGGCTTTACAAGGTCTCACGGGTCAACTTGGGGTCTTTTATCAACGGGTGGGAGAGGGTAAGAACTATTCGGTGAATCACTCTGCCGCTGTCTTTTTGTTGGATCCGCAGGCACGCCTCCGAGCACTGTTTGAACCACCGCAACAAACCGAGAAAATGGAAACGGATCTCATCACCCTATTAGGCAAAGGTTGATACACTCTGGCTATGCGTAAAAAGATTTTTGTTATTCTCAGCGTAACGCTGTGCTTGTCCGGTGCGGCGTCTGCAGACTGGGCCTTTGATTTCCAACCTGCGGTTACACCACTCGCCGAGGCCGCGTCACACATCCATGATCGGTTCATGGGGCTGATTCTAGCTCTTTTTGCGATGACCATGGCTGTGATGGCCTATGCGCTGTTTTACCATCGCAAAGACAAAGGATATACGCCAGCGACTTTCACAAGGCCAACGACGCCTCTGGAATGGGTGTTGACTGTGCTCCCTTTTGTTGGCTTGATATACCTTGATTATGTTTGGATCGGGATTCCAGCCTATTACGCAGCCTCCAATCTGGAAAATACACAAGAAGGTGCCGAACTGGTTTTAAAAGTAACGTCCAGTCAGTGGAAATGGCAGTATGAATATCCAGAGCAACACATCCGGTTCATCAGCAGTCTCTCAACACCCCCAGAACAAATTAACCAAAACGCCCAGAAAGATGCGAATTATCTACTGGAAGTCGACAACCCCGTAGTGCTTCCGGTCAACAAGAAAATACGCATTCTTTTGATGTCTTCGGATGTCATGCACGCATGGAGTGTTCCGTCCTTTGGTGTGAAGCGTGCCACGATCCCTGGGTTTCTGCGGGAAACTTGGGTGAAAATCGAAAAAGAAGGCGTGTACCGTGGACAATGCACACAAATTTGCGGAAAGAACCATGCCTTTATGCCCATTGTCGTGCAAGCTGTTTCGCAAGCGCAATTCGATGCGTGGGTGCTTACAAAACAGTCTGAAAGCACAGCCTTGGGGAGGAGTACGGACAGCATTTGGACCAAGGAGGCGCTGATGAAACAGGGCCAGGGTGTCTACGAGAAAATATGTATTGCCTGCCATATGCCGGGAGGCGTGGGGATTCCTGGGGTATTTCCTGCGCTGGCAGGTAGTAACATCGTCAACAGTCCGTTCCTGGATGCCAATGGTCGCCTTGTGAAAGACGGTCATCTTGATCGCGTACTGAACGGCAAACAGGGAACGGCAATGCAGGCGTTTAAGGAAACATTGAGTGATCTTGAGATTGCTGGGGTCGTTACCTACGAGCGCAATTCATTTGGTAATACGATGGGTGATAGGGTACAACCCGCACAAGTAAAGGCATTGCGGTGATGCCTATCCTTGAAAACCACCCGATTACCTCCCCATGGCTACAACCAGGGGCTTCTCGCGGGCTTCTGGTGATTACAGACACTGCCCCCACAGAGGAGGTGCTGATACGCTTGCAGCAGGTGTTGGCAGCAGGGGTTCGATTGGTTCAATTGCGCTTGCCAGGGCTAGACGATCGTCACTACAGCGCAGTGGCCACACCTGCCATGGCGATGTCTCGACAGGTGGGTGCCTGTTTGTTGCTCAACTGCTCTGCAACCCTTGCCAATCGACTGGGAGCGGACGGCATCCATTTGTCGGCCCGTCGGCTCGCAGAGAGTACCGAGCGTCCCTTGTCGCGGCTGGGTTGTGTGGCTGCTTCCTGCCACAATGTCCATGAATTGGTGCTTGCACAGCGCATGGGGGTCGATTTTGCGGTTCTTTCGCCCGTTTTGTCCACCACGAGCCACCCTGGTGCCCCAACACTCGGTTGGGCACGGTTCGGTGCATTGGTCGCCAACGCAGGGATCCCGCTCTACGCTCTGGGGGGCATGACACCGGATCAGGTACCCCTCGCACAGGCACACGGTGCACAAGGGGTCGCTGTTCTGAGCGCAGTATGGCACGCAACGGACATTGGACAGGCGATCCGCGCCTACACAGCAGAACAAGGTGTTTAATGGCCGACTGACCGCCCACCATCCACGGTCAGTACATGACCGCTGGTATACGTGGCGTCTTGGACGAGGAATCGTACCGCTTGTGCAACCTCCAGGGTAGAACCTGCCCGTCCTAGGGTGGTGCGTGCCAGCAGATAGGTCTTATAACTCTCGCTGATGGGTTGCTCCGGCCAAAGGACAATCCCGGGTGCCACCGCATTGACGCGAACCAGTGGCCCCAATTCTTGGGCCAAGGCTTTGGTTAGCATGACCAACCCCGCTTTGCCAATACCGTAGATCGAATGTCCTGTGAGCGGACGTTCGGCATAAATATCCACGATGTTGACAATACAACCCTGAGTGCTACGCAACCAGGGGGCCGCAGCTTGGGATAAAAAATACGGGGCACGGACATTGGTACCGATCAGGTCATCCCACTGGGCGAGGGTAGCCTGTGCGAGGGGGGTCTGGTAAAACGTGGAGGCATTGTTGATCAAGCAATCTAAGCGACCCCATGCGGTCGTGGCTTGTTCTACTAGGATAGGGAGGCTCTCCAGGTTCAGCAAATCCGCCTCCAGGGTGATGGCAGAATCGGGACGTGCTGCCTCTAGTGTCTCGCAAAGTGCGTGCGCTGCCTCCGCAGAGGTTCGATAATGTAAGACGATGTTGAATCCAGCAGTGTGCAACGTGTGAGCAATGGCGGCACCCACCCGACGTGCTGCCCCTGTGATTAACGCGACTCTGTTCATAGCGACACGCCCCTTTGATTCGTTCGGAACCATTCCTCTTGTCCAGCTTGTCCAGCTTGTCCAGCACGAGCACTGCCAGGGTAGGGCTGGGTCTGGCATTGATTGTGGCCCTTTTGGTGCACCTCTTGGTGCTCTTTTGGGTGCGACTCGATCTGCCCACCGTGCGCCCAGATCCTATAATGAAAGTGATCTTGGTCGCAGTAGGCAATCCCGTCCTGCTGCCGCAACCGATGGACACCGCGACACCCATCCCTCTGCTTCCCATGCCTGAAGCACCCACCCCTTCTGGTGTGCCCTCTGGCATCCCCACGATACCCGCTACAGTGTCTATTGCCCTCCTTCCCGTTCCTATCGATCATTCACCGCCTCCCACATCGCCTGTCCTAGCGCCCACCCCAATCCCGCCCAAAAACCCGGCCAGAAACCCGCCCAGAAACCAGGCACGAATCCCCGCGATATCCCCGCTTCGCGCCCCACGCCCCGCAGAACACCACGCGCCACGATCGACTGTCACGGTACATGCTCAAAAAGATGATGCCCCTCCATCGAGGGGAACGGTTCAACCTCGGGAACGACGCACTGCCGCGACGATGATCGGGCAGGGACTCGCGTTTGCGGAAACCGCCGCCGAACAACACCATCCCGACCAAGGGCTTCGCAGCAAATACGTGAATGCTAACACGCATGAGTACCAGTATGCTGCCTACCTAGAAGCATGGCGTAGGAAGATAGAACGCATCGGCAACATGAATTACCCCAGTGATGCAGAACGCCGTAGCCTCCAGGGTCGCCTGGTACTGGAGGTGGTACTGAATGCCGAGGGCGGGATCCATGACATTTTGTTGCTACGTACTTCAGGGTATAAGCTACTAGACGATGCAGCGGTGCGTATCGTACAACGCTCTGCTCCGTTTGCGCCCTTTCCGCCAGACATCCGTAAAGAGACTGATCTTCTCCACATCACCCGCACCTGGCAGTTTCGTGTAGGCGTTCTCTCCGGTGTGCCCGGTCTGCATTGATTGAGATCAGGGAAGAAAGGATCTTGCTTGGATGCGGGAATGGCCTTGTGTGGCTTGGTGTACTCACGCATACTATTCGCATGGCCGATTTCAGCTCCTCTCTCACAAATCACTTTCTCATCGCCATGCCGATGCTGACGGATCCCCATTTCTTCCACACGGTAACCTATGTCTGCGAACATAGCCGTGAGGGAGCGATGGGAATCGTCATCAATCGGCCTCTCTCCGTGACGGTGGGCGAAGTCCTAGAACAAATGAGCATCACCCTAGAAGACGGCGGTGCGATGCGTAACCAACCCGTCTTTTTGGGTGGCCCCGTGCAGCGCGAACGAGGCTTCGTCATCCACCAACCCATTGGGAATTGGGATGCTTCTCTTGCCGTGACAGACACCATTGGAGTGACAACGTCTCGGGACATCCTGCTCGCCATGGCGAACGGGAACGGGCCACGACGATCGCTCGTTGCCCTTGGCTACGCCGGTTGGAGTGCAGGGCAGCTCGAACGCGAGATTGCGGCCAATACTTGGTTAAGTGGCCCTGCTGATCTGCGTGTCCTGTTTGAGACCCCTGTGGATCGCCGCTGGCACGCTGCGGCCATGATTCTTGGTGTAGACTTGAACCTCCTCTCTGGAGAAGTGGGTCACGGATGAACGCACCATCCCCTCTTGATACCATGGGTACGATACTGGGTTTTGATTTTGGACTGCGCCGCATTGGAGTGGCGGTGGGCCAAACCATCACGCGCACTGCAACCCCCCTCCAGACCTTGCTCTGCACAGACGGATATCCCAATTGGAGCATCGTCTCTCGCTTGATTGCCGAGTGGTGTCCGGTTGCCCTGGTGGTGGGGTTGCCGCTGACCGCGAACGGCATGGATTCTGCGATCCTCACGGCGACACGTGGCTTTATCCGGCACCTAGAAGCGCAGTATCGCTTGCCGGTGCATACCGTGGATGAGCATCTGTCTTCCTGGGAGGCAGAAGCCCATGTTGCGCTCTCTGGAAAGCCGCGTTCTTCTCACCGATCTCCTCCGAAGGGAAACATCGATAAAATTGCGGCCCAGGTCATCTTGCAAACGTGGTTGGCCCACCGAGCCACTGTATCCCCCTTTTTGGAGTGAGTACCATGGATTCCATCCCTTCCACGGAAGATCTCCTGGCCTCCATGGTTCCGTCACTGGTTGATCTATTGGCAAAGCGTCGCATTACAACCCCCCTCTTGGTGGGGATTCATACGGGGGGCGTGTGGGTTGCAGAACGTTTGTCAACGCTTATGGGGCTCAAAGGCCCACTGGGTTATCTCGACATTTCATTCTATCGGGATGACTTTACCCGCGTTGGTATGAACCCTGAGGTCAAACCTTCCCACCTTCCGTTTAGCATCGATGGTCGTCACCTCATTTTGGTGGACGATGTGCTGCACACGGGGCGTACCATCCGTGCGGCACTTAATGAATTGTTTGACTATGGTCGTCCTGCGGGTGTGCTATTGGCCGTCTTGGTCGAGCGTGGTGGGCGCGAGTTGCCCATCCAGGCAGACGTGGTCGGTCTCCATATGGATTTGGGGCCAAAAGAATATGTCAAGCTCGTTGGCCCCGATCATCTGCGCTTAGTGGTTCAAAAGACGCATGATTAACACCCGTATGGCTGTGTGCAAGGCACGGCGTTACGTCGTCAAGATCGGCAGTGCACTGCTTACCAATGAAGGGCGTGGTCTCGATCGTGCTGCCATCCAGGGTTGGGTAGAGCAGATCGTTGCGTTGCGTACTGCTGGCATAGAGGTGGTTCTGGTCTCTTCTGGGGCGGTTGCGGAAGGGATGAAACGACTCGGTTGGCAGCATCGGCCAGTCGCACTGCATGATCTGCAAGCGGCAGCAGCGGTAGGCCAGATGGGTCTTGTGCAGGCCTACGAGTCCTATTTTCAGCAGCACCAGATCCAGACTGCCCAGATTTTGCTCACCCACGACGATCTGATCCATCGCAAACGGTACCTCAATACCCGTAGTACGTTGCGTACCCTGCTTGCGCTTGGGGTCGTTCCAGTCATCAATGAAAACGATACCGTAGCGACAGACGAGATCAAACTTGGCGACAACGATACCCTTGGGGCGTTGGTGGCGGTGTTGATCGAGGCGGATCTACTGGTCATTCTGACCGATCAAGAAGGCATGTATGAAGCCGACCCCCGTCAGTGCCCGGAGGCTTCGCTGATCCGCATGGCATTTGCCGATGATCCGCGCTTGCTGTCCATGGCCGGTGCAGAAGGTGGTGCCTTGGGACGGGGTGGCATGATCACCAAAGTCAAGGCAGCAGCACGAGCAGGGCACGCAGGAACCGCCACTCTCATCGCGTGGGGGCGAAAAGAACAGGTACTGACCCGCCTTGCTGCAGGGGAAGAAATCGGTACCCTGTTGTTACCCACGACCGCCACAGAAACCGCTCGCAAACAGTGGTTGGCAAGTCATTTGCGGGTGCGGGGGCGCTTGTACCTGGATGCTGGCGCAGTGCAGGCCATCCGCGAGGCAGGGAAAAGCTTGTTGCCCGTCGGGGTGGTATCGGTGAGTGGGGAGTTCCAGCGGGGGGCGATGGTGTCCTGTCTCACTCCGGAGGGCGAGGAAGTGGCCCGTGGCTTGGTGAACTACAGCGCGACCGAGACACAACGCATCGCGGGATTGCCTTCTCAGCGCATTGTCGAACGACTGGGGTATGTGGATGAGCCTGAACTCATCCACCGAGACAACCTCGTTTTGGTCTAGGGTTTTTTAACGCTTATGTGTGGTTGTTCAAAATGTGGCTATGGTTTCTTGGAAACTGGCCGATAACAGGAACAGCGTGGTTGCGCCCGAACGTACTCGTCATAACCTGCACCAAGGTGCTAGACTACTCGAAAGTACGTGATCTCTTACAGGGAGGTGGCAGCAGCCACAGATCGGGTAAAACGCTCTGCGGTTTGGATCGCGTTATTTATCGAACGATTGGGAGAAGCCATCATGTCATCACCGCTATCAGGGCTCAGCGTTTCTTCGTACGCAAACGCCTATCAGCCGTCTCAATTCCAGACACCTACACAGCAACCGCTGCCTGACTCCAGCGCGAAGAACGTCATCCAGAACGCTGTGCCTACGCTGCAAAGTACCAACCAAACCAACAATAGCCAAACCAACAACAACCAAACCAACAACAACGACCGCGATACGGACGATGGAGGCGGTTCATCGCTTGGCAACACGATCGACATGATGGCCTGATTCTCAGCAGTCGATCTGTGCAATGTTCCTGCGTGTGGGCTATTCCTCGCGCAGGGTGTATTCGTCTCCGCAATAAGGGCAGCGTTCTAGGCCGGTTCTCTCAACCGCCAAAAATACGCGCGGATGTGAATTCCACAGGGTAGCACCCTTCTGGGGGCACTGAACGGGCATATCGGCACGGGTCACGGTGTGGAGGCGCTTGGTGGACGTTGTCTGCTGCACGGGTGTATTCATAGGATGATCTCTTCGGAATGGAGGCACGATGGATCGACCGATGCTGCCTGGCCGATCCACGGGTTGGTCGACTTACTTCTCTTTTGCCGAGCCAGACAATGCAGCATGGATGTGATCGGGATCGGAATCGCCGTTGACATCGATTACGTCCACTTCACCCGCGCCTTGCTTCATATCATTCGTAAAATCATACACGGCACCAATGATGAGTAACTGATTCTCCTTCACTTTGTCACCGAACAGTTCTAAGGCGTGTGCAACCTGATCATGCACATTTTTTTTGACACCCTCGATATTGGCAACGCCTTTCTCAATCTTGATTGTGTCCAGTTCATGTTTAATCGGTTCCTCCAGCGTTGAATAATCTCCACTGGCTGCTTTGACCGCACCACAAGCAGAATGACCGAGAATCAGCAACAACGAAGAATGCAGATGGTTTACACCATACTCTACTGATCCGGGGGCAGTCGCCACCTGGTTGCCAATATTACGTACCATGAATAACTGTCCATCGGGTGTGCTGTCGAGCATATCGGTATGGACACGTGAATCAGAGCAGGTAACAATTGTGGCACGGGGATGCTGTCCTTTGGACAGTTCCTGCAAGTACTTGGGGCCATGCATCTGGTTATGGTGGTGTGCATGTTTGATGAGCTCTTTGATGTAGGCTTGCGCCACAGCAGCATCGCCGTGTTCTTCTTCGCTTGCAAAAGCCAGCGTGGAACTGAGCAGCAGTGCCAGTAGATAAACGCATCTGAGAAGCATAGTGAGTCTCTTCTAGGGGGTTGTGTATTGAGGTGCGGGTACGAAAGCTGAGTACCCAGTGCGAACAATAGCATCGGTGGGTGCTTCGATCAAGGTCGGCTAGGGGCGCGGAACAGCCACATCGGTACGCGGTGATAGATTCTGAAGAGGAGAGATAGCCCCCCTCTACCCGTTCGCCCTCCCCAAGCACACAAACCAACGCATAGAACCCTGTTCATCTTGCTAGATCCTTGATGCACAAGCCTGTTGGGAACGCCAGGAGAATCGTCCAGCATGTGATTACAGCCGTTTTTGCGCCAAAGGGGGTATTCCATAGCATTTCAGTATCCATATTGCCAAACTATACGCAGTATCGCGCCAGGATAAACAAGCAAACGAACGTGAGGTAATGATTCATGGCTGTCAAGACTTATAACGCCGGTGTCAAAGAGTATCGTCAAACGTATTGGGAACCCAATTATCCTGTGAAGGATACCGACCTCCTTGCCTGCTTCAAGATCACACCCCAACCGGGCGTAGATCGCGAGGAAGCGGCGGCTGCGGTGGCCGCAGAATCCTCTACGGGGACTTGGACGACGGTCTGGACTGACCTGCTCACCGATATGGATTACTACAAGGGACGCGCCTACCGCATTGAGGATGTGCCTGGCGATGATACCTGTTTTTACGCTTTCATTGCCTACCCCATTGATCTATTTGAAGAAGGTTCCGTGGTCAATGTGTTCACGTCACTCGTGGGCAATGTCTTTGGTTTTAAGGCGGTGCGGGCGTTACGCCTGGAAGATGTGCGTTTTCCGATTGCTTACGTGATGACCTGTGGTGGCCCACCCCAAGGGATTCAGGCCGAACGCGACATCATGAACAAGTACGGGCGGCCTTTGCTGGGGTGTACGATCAAACCCAAGCTGGGTCTGTCTGCCAAGAACTATGGCCGTGCCGTGTATGAATGCTTACGGGGTGGGCTTGATTTCACCAAGGACGATGAAAACGTCAACAGTCAGCCTTTCATGCGTTGGCGCCAGCGGTTTGACTTCGTGGTAGAGGCGACCCAAAAGGCCGAGCGTGAGACAGGGGAGCGTAAGGGTCACTATCTGAACGTCACAGCCCCCACCCCTGAAGAGATGTATAAACGGGCCGAATATGCCAAGGAGCTTGGCGCACCCATCATCATGCACGACTATATTACGGGTGGCTTCTGTGCGAACACGGGGCTTGCGAATTGGTGTCGTAACAATGGCATGTTGTTGCACATCCACCGTGCGATGCATGCGGTGCTCGATCGCAATCCCCACCATGGTATTCATTTCCGCGTGTTGACCAAGATATTGCGTCTTTCCGGCGGTGATCAACTGCATACTGGTACGGTGGTAGGCAAATTGGAGGGCGATCGTGCCTCGACGTTGGGCTGGATCGATCTCCTGCGCGAGCGGTACATCAAAGAAGATCGCAGCCGTGGCATCTTTTTCGATCAAGATTGGGGTTCCATGCCGGGTGCCTTTGCGGTGGCTTCGGGTGGCATCCACGTATGGCACATGCCTGCCTTGGTGACGATCTTTGGGGACGATTCTGTGCTCCAGTTTGGAGGGGGCACGCTGGGTCATCCGTGGGGCAATGCGGCGGGTGCTTCTGCCAATCGAGTGGCCCTGGAAGCCTGTGTGGAGGCACGTAACCAGGGGGTTGCCCTGGAGAAAGAGGGCAAAAAGGTGCTGGAACAAGCGGCGAGCCACAGCCCCGAACTGAAGATTGCCATGGAAACCTGGAAAGAAATCAAGTTTGAGTTCGATACGGTGGACAAGCTAGACGTGGCTCATCGGTAATATGGCCTAGAGCAAGGAACGCTTTCTTCTCAGTCTGTCTGTCGTACTCCAAAAAACCGGCGCTATTGTGGCCGGTTTTTTTGTTATCGCTATTATTCTATGATGTGTACTCAATGAGAGACCGCGAGAATTCCCTGGTTTTAGCCAGGGTGAGGAAAGCGGGGATGGGTTCATCCTTGAAACCCTAGGGCATAGCCATGGGATGGTTTAGGCTCCGCCTGAAAGGTAGAGGTACAAGTTGGCAGACAAATATTGATCACAACGAGGGAATTTCATGACCAAATTGCCATTCAAGAACCGTAGGCTACTCGCATGGTGCGTGACGGGATGTGCGCTCCTAAGTGTCTCGGGCTGTACTAGCCTTGGGCCTACCGCATTGCACAGCGATCGTTCGGAATACAACCGCGCCATCCAGCAGACAGAACAAGAAGAACTGCTGCTCAACATTGTGCGGTTGCGCTACGACGAAAACATCAAATTTTTGCAGGTCGGCTCCATTGTATCGAGCCTGAATAGGGGGGCATCCGTGACTGGCCCCAGTATCGCCCTTCCCTTTGGCCCACACATTGGCAGCACTCCCAGCACGGCAAGCCTTGGCACAGGCTTCAGCTACACCGAAGCTCCCACGATCACCTATGTGCCTGTGGAAGGACAACAGTTTGCTACCCAGTTCTTGAGCAGTGTGTCCGTCAATACCATGCAGTTGTTGTTACAGAGTGGCTGGAATCTCGATCAGGTCATGGCGTTGTTGGTCAATCGGATGGGCCCGCTGGTGAATTATCCTGGGGCCGCAAGCTTCTCCAAATTTATGGAATTGATCAATATCTGGCGCAAAGTCCAAGATCGCGGCGATTTGCGGTTTGTCTGGTTCCCCACAAACGATGCTGTGTTGGCGGACAATCTGCCTATCAGCGCAGTGAATACCAGTGTCTTTAATACGATAGGTACTGCCTCCAATGCCTTGAGATACAACCTGCGTCCTGATGGAAAGTATCAACTGGTGCAATCTTTTGATTCCGTTGTAATGGAACTGCGGTATGCGACACAAGCAGAGGCCGATCAGGTCTCCGCGATCTTAGGGAGTGTGTCCACGCGTCCGAAGGGATCGCTGGTCGAACATGTTGCGCTGGCGAGTGCTGTGACCGCACCCACAGACTACTCAAAAGGCGAACCGGTGACTCAGCTTGCCATGAGCACACGGTCACTTGCGGACATGTTGTATTCAGTCACCGCTGGGGTTGAAGTACCGTCGGCCGATGGAGGCGTGGTAGTGGCCGCCGAGCCCGGCACGCCGAAATTGATCAACATCCACCGGAGTGAAGAATCCCCCATGGGCGCTTTTGTGACAACCCAATACCGTGGGCATTGGTTTGCGGTCTCGGATACAGACGTAGATTCAAAGACCAATTTCCAGTTGTTGCTCAACATTTTGTCTTTGCAGACGGCAGCCGGTGGAAGTGCACCCGGTTTGACCTTATCTGTGGGACATTAACCAAAAAAAGCCCCCCACGGCCTTCGCTGTGGGGGGTGTGCTCTGGATCAGAGAAATTGTCCTTCGTAACGACAACCGATTGCTGTCTTTCCGTTTTTCTCCAGAAAAAACATCATGGTTTACAGAACGGAAATAGATGGATTGCGTGCCATCGCAGTCATTCCCGTTGTCTTCTTTCACGCAGGATTTGCCACCTTTAGTGGCGGCTTTGTTGCGACGGTCGTAAGGTGGTTGAAACGACCAGAACCACAGCGTATGCGTTACAAGCCTGCGACAGAAATTGATCGGATCGCATTGGCACGTGATGTGCGAGACTGGCCCGATGCAACCCAGTCTGAGCGAGCCACGCGCCTTGGCGTGAGCGCAATGGGTATAGGCCATGCCTTGCGGCGCATGAACATCACCTATAAAAAAACACTGCAGCATCCGAAGGCAAACAACGCCGCACGGTATGCCTTCAACCAAAGGATTGAAGCCTACCAAGCGGAAGGACGCAACATCGTCTACATCGATGAGAGTGGTTTCGCTTACGATATGCCGCGACGACATGGCTATGCAGCAATAGGGCAGCGATGCTATGGGTCACACAACTGGCACGCCAAGGGTCGAACCAACGCCATTGGTGCTTTGATCGGAAAACTCCTTCTAACGGTTGGGCTATTCGAGTCCAATATCAATGCCGATGTCTTCCACCAATGGACAGTGCAAGATTTGTTGCCCAAGCTGCCTCCGAAAAGCATTGTCATGATGGACAATGCCACCTTTCACAAACGCACCGATATCCGCTTAGCCATCTCAGATGCAGGGCACACCCTCGATTTCTTACCCGCCTACTCTCCTGATCTTAATCCCATCGAGAAAAAGTGGGCTTATCTGAAGTCCATCCGCAGAAAGTTCTCATGCTCCATCCATAAACTCTTCCAGATGGAATCATTCTATGACGGCGTAAGCTATACAAGATCGCCTAATGGTGCATCATCGTCTGACCGAGATTCCAGAGGGGCATAAATACCCCCAATGCCAAGATCAGCACCATGATCCCAAGACCCACGATGAGAATAGGTTCAATGCGATCGCTCAGGTGTTTGACTTCATATTCTACTTCACGGTCGTACATTTCTGCGATCTCCTGCATCAGATCATCCAACTCTCCTGTTTCCTCGCCGACAGCAATGATCTGCAAAACCACAGGCGTAAAAATACCACTCGCAACGGCAGCACGTAGAATGCTCTCTCCCCGTCCGATGCCATCGCGCATCTGCTCGACCCTTTGATGGACAAAGGCATTGTCTACCGTGGTAGCGACAACTCCCAGCGCCTGAATAATGGGCACCCCACTCTTAGCCGTAAGCGCAAAACTACGCGCAAAGCGAGCCAAGGTCGCCTTTTCAACAATGCTTCCAGCAATGGGCATATGCAGTTTCATGGTATCCCAACGTAACCGACCTGTACTTGTGTTCACATACAATCGGAAAGAAAAGAACAAAGCACCCGCAGAGGCCAGCATCAAAGGCCAGAACTGAACGGTAAACGCAGAAAAGTTAATGAGAAATCGTGTCAGGGGGGGGAGTTCCGTATGCATGGAAGCATAGACCTGAGCAAAAGTCGGTATCACGAAGATATTGATCACGATGAGCGCAGCCGTCATAGCAATCACCACAAAGGTTGGATATCGCAATGCCGATTTGATCTGATCTCGGGTACGTTTTTCGAACTCTAAGTGGTAAAAAAGAGATAAAAAGACGGTATCTAGCCCCCCCGTCATTTCACCGACTCGCAACATGCTCAGGTAAAATGCCGAGAACACCCCTGAATGTCGGTGCATTGCCACGGAGAGTTCGCGCCCACTGTCCAGATCACTCAATATCTCCCCCAACATGCTCGCAAAGGTTGGGTTCTGGGTTGCCTCCTTGAGTCCGGACAGACCGCGCAGGATGGGGACACCTGCTTTCAGCAACGTATTCATCTGGCGGCTGAACAACATCAGATCCATGTCTGTGACCTGCGGACGAAAGAAACGCTGCCATCCCCACTCCCCCGCCGTGGCAGTGTCTCCCGTTGCACTGGGACGAATGTTGATGGGCGTAATTCCACTGCTCAACAACTGCTGAGCACAGGTATCCTGATCGGTACTTTCCAGAACACCGTTGGCAGGTTCTCCCCGATTGTTCCGACCCGTATACGCAAAATAGGGCATACACCACCTGATGATTTTATACCCATGAGCGCATGACGGAGGCAGTGCGACATGGTTTTCTGGTTATGACAGCCCGGTATCCAAATCATCACTGACCCGCATGGCATCGGCAATCGTCGCACGCCCACGCATGACCCATTCGGTTGCATGGTAACGTAGCGTTTGTCCAAACAACTGTTGATTGGCGAGTTGAATGAACTGGTGCACATCCTGCCGTGTGGCGGATTCTACCAGGGTTGGCGTCATTTCCAACATTTCGTATACGCCAATTCGACCTTGGTAGCCTGTACCATTGCAATGCGAGCATCCCTGGCCATGGACATAACGGCCTTCTGCCATGCGATCCCCTATGCCCTGGCGTAGCCATTCTGCTTCGTATGGTTTGGGTGTGTACGGTTCGGCGCAGATCTCACAGACAAGTCGCAGCAATCGCTGCGCCAAAACAACCCTTAAAGAAGATGCGATCATGAAAGCAGGTACACCCATGTCGAGCAGACGCACTGGTGTACCTGCTGCATCATTCGTGTGCAGGGTGGACAAAACCAAGTGACCTGTCACTGCTGCACGCAATGCAATCTCTGCGGTTTCTGGGTCACGAATCTCCCCCACCAGGATAATGTCTGGATCTTGCCGAAGCGCAGCACGCAACACACGAGAAAAGGTCAGCTCAATTTTATCGTTGACCTGGACTTGGTTGATCCCGGGGAGGCGGTACTCTACGGGATCCTCGACGGTGATGACTTTGTTGCCGACAGTGCTGACCTCACCGAGTGCAGAATACAACGTAGTAGTTTTGCCGCTTCCCGTAGGGCCTGTGACGAGCAACATGCCGCTTGCATGTTGTAATGCTCGACGAAACCGTTGCAGCATGGCGGGTGGCATACCAATTCGATCGAGTTTGAGCAACTCCGGTCTTTGGTTCAAAAGGCGCATGACCACCGATTCGCCGTGCTGCGTTGGCATGGTGGAGATACGCACATCGATCGCTTGGCCGCCGATTTTGACATTGAATCGTCCGTCTTGAGGCAGACGTTTCTCAGAAATATCCAGACCCGACATCAATTTGAGTCGCAGTACCAGCGTTTGTGTGATGCGTACATCTGCCTCTGTCTGTAGGTGCAACATGCCATCAATGCGAAAGCGAATATGAAGCTTGCCTTCTTGTGGCTCGATATGAACATCAGAAGCATGGATTTTAGAAGCATCTTCAAAAATGCTCTGTAAGAGTCGTGCCACGGGGGCATCCTCGCCACCTGAACCCGTAATGCCCCCGAAATCAACTGAGTGATCATTGACATCGGCGGTGAGTTCTTGTGTGAGGCCACGAATCTCGTCAGTTTTCCGGTATACCCGGTCAATCGCCTGCAACAGTGTCCCTTCGCAGACTACTGCAAGTTCAATCTCGCGACGCAACAAACGCGAAATTTCATCATAGGCAAACAGATCGGTCGGATCCGCCATGCCGATCAGTGTCCGGGTGCCACGATCTTCCAGTGCCACCGCTCGCCAGCGCCGCGCTTGTGTTTCGGGCAGCCGATGCACAACCTGCGGATTTAATTGCTGGTATTTTAGGTTGATATACGGGATTTTCAGCTGACGCGCCAAGGATTCGGCAATTTGCTCTTCCGTGAGATACTTTAGTTCTACGAAGACACGTCCCAAGCGACGCCCACTACGCTGCTGCTCATCCAACGACGCACGCAATTGCTCAGGGGTAATCAGTCCCTGTTGTACCAGAATATCACCGAGGCGAATCTTTTCCGGTCTCGTTTTCATCAATCGCTCCGAGAAGGGCTTGTGAAACGTGTCAATGGGTTTATGATGAACCAACTAAGCTTTTTGCCAGGAGACATTGATGAACGTCAGCGACATCGCCAGTACCGCCAGCAGCATGAGTATGGCACAGACCCAAGATGCAGTCGGTGTCACCGTGTTGAAAAAAAGCATGGACATTGATAAGGCGAGTGCCCAAGCCATGATCCAATCGGTGAGTGCTCCTTCCGGTTCGGGTACGTACCCCCTTGCCAACCTTGGGCAAACGATCAACACCACTGCCTGAACCACACAAGCAATCTATAGTCCCAATAAAAACATTGGTCTATTGTTCTTTCCTGTTGAAGTTTTTCGTTCCATCCAGTACCCTGGTGGCACGTTCCCAACCTGTTTAGGAGTTATTCCATGAAGAAAGTATTGCTTCCCCTGTTGTTGGCCCTCCCGCTGTCTGCCTATGCTGGATTCGATCTTGAGAAGTTCGCGATCAGCAACACCCTGAAGTGCGCCCACCCCACCGTGTCCGCTGACACTGCCAAGGTCGAGGTTGTCAACGCAGCGCACCAGGAAGGAGACAAAGAAACGGCCAGGGTCAAGATCTACTACAAGGGCATGTTCAAAAGCGACTCCATGGTGGTGGACTATACTATCATCCATGCCTCTGTCAGCTTTATCCACGCCGATGTCTTAGAGGATGGCAGCAGCACTAAGTCATGCCCCTATGTCGGTACCGATGCTTGGCAGGTCTTGAAATAACCGAGAAAAACGCCTCCTCCGCATACAACTAGGGAGGAGGCTGTCCGGTTCGGTTGTGCGGTGTACTAAAGATTTTAGTGAAAGGGATGGCGTTGGATGATCGTATGTGTACGATCAGCGCCGGTGGAGATCATGTCGATCGGGACGCCCACCAGTTCCTCAATGCGTGCGAGATAGTCCCTCGTCGTGCGTGGTAAACGAGACAGCTCCGTCACGCCCTCGGTGGATTCTTGCCAGCCTGGCATCTCTTCGTAGCGTGGCGTACAGGCCGCGTAGTCCTCGGCACCCACAGGGTACGAGGCACTGTCGTACCCTACCCCCAAACGGACGACGTCCAATCCATCCAGTACATCGAGTTTGGTGACACACAATCCGCTCACACTGTTGAGTTGGACGGCGTGTCGCAGTGCTGCGATATCGAGCCAACCGCAACGGCGTGCTCGGCCGGTGGTGGCACCAAACTCATGGCCACGCTGAGACAGGTGCGCACCCACTTCGTCAAATAACTCGGTCGGAAAAGGCCCGCCCCCTACCCGCGTCGTATATGCCTTGGTGATGCCCAGCACATAATCGATGTCCCGTGGCCCCACACCGCTGCCCGTGCAAGCGGCTCCTGCTGTGGCGTTGGACGAGGTGACAAATGGGTATGTGCCGTGATCGATGTCTAGCAAGGTTCCCTGCGCCCCTTCAAACAACAGGCTAGTACCCTCTCGACGGTACTGGGACAAGCGTGCCGGAATGTCTGCGACGAGTGGCGCGAATTGCTCCGCCATGGCCAAGGTTTCGTCCAAGACCTTTTGGAAGTCGACGGTATCGGCTTTGTAATAGTGCTGGAGGGAGAAATTATGGAAGTCCAAGACTTCTGTGAGTTTTGTGGCGAAACGCTTGCTATCCAGGAGATCGCCCAACCGCAGCCCACGGCGTGCGACCTTGTCTTCGTAGGTGGGGCCGATACCACGACCCGTCGTACCGATGGCTGATTTGCCGCGCATACGTTCACGTGCCTGATCCAAGGCCACGTGGTAAGGCAGGATCAGGGGACACGCCGCACTGACAAACAATCGATCCCGCACGGAGACACCACGCTCCTCTAGGGTCTGCAATTCCTGCAGGAGGGAACCAGGCGCAAGCACTACGCCGTTGCCAATAAGACACGCCACCCCCTCCCGTAAGACGCCGGACGGGACAAGGTGCAGGACGGTCTTGACACCATCGATCACCAGAGTGTGACCTGCATTGTGCCCGCCTTGGAAGCGCACCACGGCACCTGCCTTTTCGGTCAGGAGATCAACGACCTTGCCTTTGCCTTCGTCGCCCCACTGTGTACCGATGACCACCACGCTTTTGCCCATGTTACCCCTTTCGTAGAACAACCGTCAGCGACCCACCATTTCACTCGATGTGCTCGTTCTTTGCAAGTCACTGAGGGGTAGATTGAAACAACTATCCCGTCAAAGACGGCCTTGGCATCCCTTCTCTCCCCAAAGAGATAACAGTCTTGGGGCAGCCCAGCCTCGGGCCACACCTGCTGTCGGGCTGTCGCACGGGAAGAAACCTGCCGAAGATCCTTGGTCTGCGGGGATCACGCATTCTCCGAGATAGGTCGGAGAGGGGCCAAAGGTTGGCTCTAGGCCGAGTTGCTATGCGTGCGCCTCACCACGCTGGCTATCGTGTGAGACCCTTGTGTACACGTAGTTTATGGGTGTATTATTAGCCTGGTTTTTGCACAAGAAAACTCCTCTGTTTCCAATGCTCGGATTCTTGTACAGAAGCCTTGCATTGTGTAATCTCACAAAATTCTTGATAGAGATAAATCATTTGCATAGGAGATCAATTTCATGAAATGCCAGGCATATGGAACTAATGGCGTTGTATATAGATGCAATAGCTATGGAAACATCGGATGCAAAGGAATAATCAAAGGGAATAATGGTCACAATTCCATGAGTGAGAATCTAACATGTAGTGTATGCTCAAATGAAAGGCACAGGAAAATAAGTTAATTCTTAAAATACAATTCGCGAATTGGGATGATTGGTTAGAGGTCGTTGCTACGCAAACAAGGCATAATCGACATGGGTAATAACACAAGCTTATATAGTCGTTTATTGAAAAATAAGAACACAGAAGAACGATCAAATCTTGAGAACTTCTTGACCGAGATGTTATGTGATTTTCTGAACAGAATCAGCACAAAGGAAACAAAAGAATTTCTCCGTCAAGTATTGAATCTTACCGAAGAAGAACCATGTCTTGCACGCATTATAGATAACCCAAGTTGCCACCTATGACCACCATCAGAATCCTTCCAAGAGGTAATGGATTAATGTAGCCTTATAGTAATCAATCTAT
>CAIJYR010000074.1 GCA_903824965.1 uncultured Thiotrichales bacterium | reverse complement strand
CGGTTGCCTTACGTTTTGTCTCAGCCCGCGATACGGCTGCGGACATCGACAAAACGTACGGCCCTCACGGCTACGCGGGGCTCGTCGCACTACGCTTCGCTCCATGTGCTCCTCGAATGATGTGGAAAAAGGAAAAAACAATGCCCAATCTTTCGAGCTTCCCCTCTGTGCTGCGTTTGGGTGCGATGTTTCTGTTGCTTTTCTTCGTGCTTTGCACGGGGACTGCACAAGCCATGGATCTCTGCAAGGCAGCGGTGCTCGTGGATGTCCCGTCCTTTGGTAGCCCGTCCTCGATCGTGTTCAGAAAGGGCGAAACCATGGACGCCATAACGCAGTATAACGTCGAGAAGGCAACTGGAGAAACCTCCTTCTGCGCCCATGGTGGATCTTGCTGCCCTACGCATGTGACTCTCAACGGCAAAAAGGTCGAGGCCCTGAAACTCCTCAACTGTACGATTGGCAGCGTCGCCTGGGAAGATGAAGATACGATCAGTCGTTCCGTCAACGTCGATAGGGAGAACAATTCGGCCGCTGATCTGCGCAGGTACGACCTTGAGAACAAACTGCTGGAGATGGGCCTGTGTACGGCGTGTGCCGACAACGTCGCCACGTATTTTATGACGAAGCCGGATTCACATTGCGCAAGACTGGCTAGAAAAGCCCTGCAAGGAAATACTAACGCAGTGCAGCAACTCGTCGCCTTTCCCGATGACTGCAAATGGAACTACTGAGCCAAAACAGGGGCCGCCACAAGCAGACGAATGCTTCCGGTCTGTCGGGAAGTATCCGTGATATCTTTTAGACAAATCATTTTTCTCTGCGCTTGTATTGTTGCGATCGTGTGGTTCGCATCGTTTCCGGCGGTTGCCGATTCGGTCAACCATGGGGTGGTTTAGAAAAGCTATCCAATGCGAGAAGAAATAGGCTACGTTCACAGCGATACGGTATTGTTGGAGGTTGATGACCTACACACTACTCTGGATACAGCGCGTGGTGTGGTTCGTGCTGTCGATGGGGTGAGTTTTGCCATTCATCGGGGTGAGATATTCGCTTTGCTGGGAGAGTCAGGCTGCGGAAAATCACTGACGGCACTCTCGTTGATGCGTCTCTTGCCGAAAATGGGCAGCATCACAGGGGGCCGAGTTCGTTTTCATGGCAAGGATCTGCTCGCTCTCCCAGAATCGGCCATGCGCGACGTACGTGGTCGGCAGATTGGGATGATTTTCCAGGATCCACAATCGTCCTTGAATCCAGTAATGAGCGTCGGTGCGCAAGTAGCAGAACCTTTACGCCACCATCTTGGGCTACGGAATGCGGCACTGCAGACGCGATTGTTGGAGCTTTTTTCACAGGTTGGCATCCCCGATCCAGAGCAACGCATCGGTCAATACCCACATCAATTTTCTGGGGGCATGAAACAGCGGGTGATGATTGCCATGGCGTTGGCGTGTCGTCCAGCGTTGCTCATCGCAGATGAACCCACCACTGCCCTTGATGTCACGCTCCAAGCACAAATCGTAAAAGGGATGCAGCGCCTCACGCAAGAGGCAGGCATGTCGCTCTTGATCATCACCCACGATATTGACGTGGTGCGCGAAATCGCCGATCAAGTGGCTGTGATGTACGCAGGTCACTTGGTCGAACAAGCGCCACGTACCGCATTCTTTGCAAAACCGTTGCATCCCTACACGCGCAAATTGTTCGCGGCCCTGCCAAACGATGCAAAGCGAGATCAACCCCTCAGCGTCATTGCCGGTGCCGTACCTAGCCTACAGCAGCCCTTTGATGGATGTCGCTTTGCGCCGCGTTGTGAATGGGCCTGGGATGATTGCCATCACCAGGTACCGTTGTGGTTGCACGTAGAGGATCGATCCTGGGTGCGTTGTCATCTATACGATCCCCTGCGTGTGCGACCCGATGGCATCGATCCTGGGTCGTTCCATGCGGTTGTCTCGACGCCACCGCGACAAGCATCGATCACAGACACACCCTTGCTAGAAGTTCTTGATCTACAGGTACATTTCCCCCTGCGTGCTGGATGGTTGCAGCGAAAGAATGGCCATATGCGTGCCGTGGATAGAGTGTCTTTTCGGTTGTTTGCGGGACGCACGATGGCGCTGGTGGGTGAGTCGGGTTGTGGCAAAACGACGATTGGCAAGGCCATCCTCCAACTGACACGACCCACCGCAGGGCAGATTTTGCTTGACGGGGTTGATCTCAGTCGGCTTCATGGCGAAGCACTGCGCTTACAACGCCGAAAATTGCAACTGGTGTTCCAAGATCCCTATGCCTCTATGAATCCGCGTATGAGGGTGGGCGAGATCATCGGAGAGGGAATGCAAGCCCTTGGCGTCATTGGCAATGCTACGGCCCGTCGTGATCGGATCGCACAGTTGATCCAACAGGTGGGCCTCTCTGCGGAAACGCTACAACGCTATCCACATGAGTTTTCTGGTGGTCAGCGTCAGCGCATTGCGATTGCCCGTGCTTTGGCGGTAGAGCCGCAACTGATTGTCTGTGACGAACCGACAAGTGCCCTGGATGTCTCGGTGCAGGCACAGATTATTAATTTGCTCAAAGAATTGCAAAATACGCTTGGCGTAGCGTATTTGTTTATTACCCATAACCTGGGCTTGGTCAAATACCTTGCGCACAATGTGGCGGTGATGTATCTCGGGCGGGTGGTTGAGCAAGGAGAGGTGGAGGAAGTCTTGAAAACACCGAAACACCCCTACACCCGTCTCCTTCTGGGGTACGGTGAGCAGGACAACGGCATCGACCCCCCCAATCCGACCACCCTATCCCTCGGTTGCTCTTTTCAACGACGCTGCCCGAATGCTATGCCCCTTTGTCGGGAACAGTACCCGTGTGCGGCTGTCTTTTCGGATACCCACTTTGCACACTGCCATCTGTACAAATAGAGCGAAACGATTGCGCACTCTTACTCATCCAGTAAACAGCATCACGCCGTTAAACACAAGATAGCCAAGAACCGAGAGGATCCCAACGATACGATTCGTCTGCTTGGCCAAAAGTGGTTGGCTGTCTTTGTGCGTCCTCCAGAAGGCAGCCGTTCCTATCGAGAGTAAAATACATAAAAAGGTAGAAGCCTCAATGCCATCCGACAAAGAAAATGTGACAGATTCCGTTAGCATATGGTTAAGAGAAATGGTATTACCAACCGAAGAAAAGATGGCACCCACATTCATGGAAAATCGCGGTGTCGTAAGACAGTCAATGGTCATGAAATAGGTAATGCTCACCAACAGGAACGCGACAATGAATCCAAGATAAGATGTAAGAAATAGTCGCCATCCCTGACGTTGCATGACAAGAGTAGCTACCAATCGTGAATAGTTACTTTGCCCGCTGAGATGCGGATCGCCATAGGTAGTATCATAAGCACTCTTGACCACTTGGACGTTGAAAGACTCCATTTTCCAGCCGGGTATAGTTACCATTTTATCGACTTTACTATCCTCTGTATCTGCAACAAACTCGATGGCGCTGGCGTCTGAGTTACCATCTTCTATATAGACATGCAGAAATTGGCGATCGAATGGATATTTCGCAATGTTCCAGTTTTGTATGACGGTGGCAGAATATTTTCCTTGCACCCAATGGGTTGCACCATTGTGTGTAGTAGCTTCATACTTCACAGAAGAGGATTTCGCATTTACAATCTCGACGGTCTTTATCGGATCGTATTCTTGATTATCATGTAGAAACCATGACCAAAACGTAATATTGAATGATTTGTTGGGAATATCGATATCATACAGCTGTGTCACGTAGAGGCCGACCTTGACCTTGGTGGGATTGCTTGATGCAGGTATAGTCGCCTGTGCCACCATAGGGGGCTGCGGTTGGGTGCTCGTATCTTGGGGTGGTGCCATAACATGTGCTACTATGGTAGCGGGTGTATGCGTGGTGGAAGTGGTAGCCATCTCCCTTGCCAACGACATTCCCGTATCCACTATCATTATAGCGATCAATGCTAGACCAACGCTCCAAGCCGTAGAGAACATTTTGCTCCTCAGTGAATAGCTAATACGAATACTAACACTCTGGTATTATGCGAAAAGATTCTATCGACAAACATACATAGAATAAATAGGCACGTTGATAGTATCGGCGTAGAAATCTTTTCTCTCGATAATCTCAAGATTCGTTGCCTGTAGATATTTCTCAGCATCTGATACACGGAGGACGTTGTCTAGGATCTGGATTCGTGTTCCGTCTGTTTTCTTAAAATCGAACTGTATTAATTCGCCTATCTGTTCTGTTTTTAATGCTTCATCGTCGAGAGGGTTGTCATAGAGTTCTGCTGCCATGGAGACTAAGTAACCCAAGTTGCCACCTATGACCACCATCAGAATCCTTCCAAGAGGTAATGGATTAATGTAGCCTTATAGTAATCAATCTATTGGTTGCCGATGGGGAAGTAAAATGGACGAGATGATTATAGTAACATATTGTAT
>CAIJYR010000073.1 GCA_903824965.1 uncultured Thiotrichales bacterium | reverse complement strand
CGGTTGCCTTACGTTTTGTCTCAGCCCGCGATACGGCTGCGGACATCGACAAAACGTACGGCCCTCACGGCTACGCGGGGCTCGTCGCACTACGCTTCGCTCCATGTGCTCCTCGTCAGAGAGACGCTCGTCAAACGAGGGACGAACCCTGGTGCCATACCGACACCCGTCATAATGCCCACTACCGTGGATATCCTCACGGGTAGCTATCGAAAGGATGGTGTAATCACTTTGGCCGATGCTCTACCAGAGACGCTCCCTCCCTTTGACATTCCTGCTGCGGTGGCGCGGATGGCTGGAAAGCGCGAACTGGTGCGAAAGACCTTGGTTGGCTTCTATACGAGTTTTCGCAAGGCACCTGCAGAGTTCGAACGATTGATCACAGAAGGTCGATTGGATGAATTATTACGATTAGATCACACCCTCAAGGGTATTGCCGCTACGCTTGAGGCAACTGCGCTCACCCAAGCGGCAACCGCACTAGAAAACATTTTGCTCCACGATCTCACCAGCGATATCCGACCATTGCTTGATACAGTCCTGGCGGAACTTGCACCCGCATTGGCAGCTGCGGCGCAAGTCGTAGCCAGTGGTAGCACCACAGCCCATGCTCCGTCATCGTTAGTGGCTGTTCCCGTTATTGACCACAGCAAAGTCACTCAGCTGATTGCTAATGTACAGACATTGTTGGCTGGAAATAATCCTAAGGCTCGTGAGGCGATCGCGTTGTTACGAGGTGCACTGGTTGGCCACACTCTAGACGATCCTCTGGATGCGATCGATACCCATCTTACTCGGTTCGATTTTCGCGCTGCTGAAGATGCCCTGACCCTGTTAACGAAGGCTTTACCCTCAAAGTGATGCGCACCCCTAAAGCTCACCTCCGACAAACATGCCCTGTTTCCTGGTGATCGTGGTAGGAGAGAACCCTTCTCACAAACTGCATTCTGAATCCGAAGTCTTTGAATTGCTCATCCTCTGCGATAGGCAGTTGCGGCAAACCCACCCTCAGCGCCTCTGCATACAGCCCCGCACCACGGTGGGTCGGAATGTGATCGTTGGTGACTGAGTACACGTTTACGCTGTCTACCCCACAACTGGGGGAACGCGCTTTAAAAACGTAGCCACTGATGTCCGTAAGCTCTCTCGCCATGCGCTGTCCATACTCGGTCAGTGCATCGGTGACGTCCAATCGGGGTGTGCGGTTGCCCACCGCCCGTACAGGCGGTGCCTTGCTCATCCCCCGACCCGGGGGAGGGCCGACCAAGTGGATCGGTTCTCGTGGAACGCTGAGGCCAATGGCAACTTCTGGACAAAGGGGAACCAGTTCAAAAATCCCCGCGAAGAATGCCAACAGATCAGCATCCAATCGGTGGGTCGCATCGTAGCGTACCCTCTCCCCAAGAAGACAGGCGCTGATACCCACACGAATTAGAGGGAGAGTGGTCATTCCGTTTTGGCGCAAGAGGCGCAACGATCCAGGAGGTACTGGACAAGCAGCGGCACAGGACGCCCCGTGGCACCCTTTTTCTCCCCGCCCAGGTAGGCAACCCCCGCAATGTCCAGGTGTGCCCACGAGAGTTTCTTGGTATAACGTGCCAAGAAGCAGGCCGCCGTGATCGCACCCGCCTCGCGCCCCCCAATGTTGGCCATGTCAGCACAGGTGCTCTTGAGCTGCTCCTGGTATTCTTCCCAGAGCGGCATCTCCCACACACGATCGCCGCTGGTGCAGCCTGCCTTGACCAGATCACGGGCAAGCGGCTCATGGTTCGAGAATAATCCCGCAGGATGCTTCCCCAAGGCCACCACGCACGCGCCGGTGAGGGTCGCTATATCGATGGTCACGACGGGATGGAACCGTTCGGCATAGGTGAGTGCGTCACACAGGATCAGGCGACCCTCGGCATCGGTATTGAGAATCTCAATCGTTTGTCCCGAAAGACTCGTCACAACATCGCCTGGTTTCACGGCGTTGCCGCCTGGCAAGTTCTCTGTGGCTGGAATGATGCCCACAAGATTGACGGGGAGCGCCAAGGCAGCAACGGCCTGCAGGGTTCCCAGGACAGCCGCCGCACCGGACATATCAAACTTCATTTCATCCATCTTCTCGCCGGGCTTGAGAGAGATCCCCCCAGAATCGAAGGTCACACCCTTGCCCACCAAGGCCACAGGGGGGTCGTTTTCTTGCCCACCGTGGTAGTGCAACACAATGCACTTGGGGGGTTGACGACTGCCCTGCGCCACCGCAAGCAACGCACCCATCCCCAAACGCTCCATGTCTTCGCGCTCTAGGATGTGTAGCTCGGTGCGATCGGAATAGGCATCTGCGAGGATTTTGGCCTGTTCTGCCAGGTAGGTGGGGGTGCAAAAGTTGCCTGGCAGGTTGGCGAGGTTCTTGGCCAAGCCAACCCCCCCAGCAATCGCAACTGCCTCTTGCACAGCACGTGCGCCGTCCTGTTCGGAAAGACTCCAGGCGATACGGCCTAGGGGACGCGGCGAATCCTCTTTCTTGCTCTTGAGCCTCTCGAAACGATAGAGTGTGTTCTCTGCGGTCTCGGTGGCCAAGCGCACACGCTCGTGTAGGGTACGCCCACCCACGGGCAGTTCGATGAGTGTACTGACCGCATCGGTTGCGCCAGTATCACGCAATGCGTTCACCATCTTGGCAATGGCATCACGGTACTGAGGATCGCCAAGATCCTTTTCCTTTCCAAGACCCACCAACAAGACACGTTCGGCAAGAACATTGGGTACCCGATGCAACAAACAGGTTTGACCCGTGCGTCCGTCCATATCTCCCAAGTGCAAGATCCCAGAGAGAAAGCCACCACTTACCTCGTCTAGGTATTTCGCGGAGGGTGTCCACTGTTGGGATTCAAAAATCCCCACAACCAGACAGGCCGTGTGCAAGTTCTCCAAAGGACTGCTCTCGATCCCGTATTCCATAGCCCCCTCGTGCAGATGTCATGGGTGAAAACACCCGAACAGTATACGTTTGGAGCGTACAAAAACCAACGGTGTCCGAAGCCGTGTCTCATAGCGGGTGCTGAATTGCGTAGCACTCCAACATCGTGCATCATTCAGCTTGTCGGGAGTTGGCCCGGCGACCTGGACATGCCCCTGCATAAGCACGGCACGACTGCCTAGATGCTTAAATAACCACAACACCAAGGGGTGTGATCAGCCACGAACGGAGAGTACAGTGAACGAATTACAGCCTGATCTGCGTGAATCGGTGCGTGAGGAACGGTTTGGTACCGTGTGGGTCAACGATTTAGATCAAGTCTTTGCCAATGTTGCCCCCTATTATGACGTAGCCAACTACGTGGCGAGCATGGGTCTATGGGGGTGGTTCAGACGTCGTTTTATGCGCACAATCGAACTGCATCCGAATGAAAAGGGATTGGATGTGTGCGCGGGTACCAATGCCATTGCTATCGCCCTCCTAAAGCGTGAACCTACACTCAAGATGCACGCGATCGACCGTAGCGCAGAAATGCAAGCCGTCGGACAGAAAAATGCACATGCCCTTGGTTTTCACATTGAGAGTACCATCGGTGATGTACATACCTTGCCATTCCCAGATAAGTATTTCGATATTATTACCTTGCAGTTTGCATCACGACATCTACGCGTAAAAGAAGTGTTTTCTGAGATTCATCGCGTTCTGAAACCCGGCGGTCGGTTCTACCACTGTGATATGTTGCGCCCCACCAATCGTATTGTTGCGCCTATTTTTTACGCCTATCTACGTTTTACCTTGTGGTTGACCGCGCTGGTCTTTCGTAGTGGATATTCAGCGTTACATTGTAAGCAATACTTTGTTCATGCCTTGCAGATGTTCTATTCTGTGGAGGAGTTGTCGGACGTGCTGAAAACGCTGGGATATCAAGATGTCAGCGCGAAATCCGCTATGTTTGGAACGATGGGATTCCATCGTGCTGTCAAACCGCCTCAGGAGTGATTGCCAGTATGGATCCGTTGGCATTGCTCCTAAAGGTTGATCGAACCCTGTTAGAGGGTTTTAGCAAACGTACTATTGATCGGTTACGTGCTGTGGTCGGTCTTGCTATGGTATTACCGCATATTGAACCGTTTATTGCCAAGAATGTAGGCAAGGAAATCGTTAAGGATGAACTGGTGATTCGATACGCTTGGGAGAAACGAGGAGACCCTGTACCGTTTGACGCACATACGGTGCAGCGTCTTTTTGACAGAACCAAGGAGATCGATCGCGAATTCCTGCGTAGCATCACTGGGTTCTCATTACGTATCAACATTCCATACGATCGAGTGGCACCGTTACGGCTACAACGTATCAAAGAGACGCTGGACTTGTCCCGTCTGGTGATGCAGGAGTGGCATGCAGGGCGTCCTGTGCGCAGTGTGATTACAAAACCAGAACTGGAGCAACGTCTGCTCAGTATTTTTACCCTGTATCTCAAAGAAACGCTTGCCATGCACCACTCGGTACAGTTGCCCTTCTTGCTCGCACCGCTGCGAGATTGGTTAGCACGCGAGTTACAGCGTGTTATGAACGAAGTCACCATACAACTGGTGCATGAAGCTTCTGCATGGCTCTATCGCCACCGATCGGCACGGTGAATCAAGTATGCACAAGATCGTGGTGGCGGGGGCGGGTTTTGCGGGATTGATGACCCTCAAGACTCTTCGCCAACAGGGATACAAAGGGCCAATGGTTTTGTTGGCACCCAAACCAGAGCTGTTTTATTACCCTGCGACCATCTGGGTACCTGCGGGTTTGTACCAAGAACGGGATCTG
>CAIJYR010000072.1 GCA_903824965.1 uncultured Thiotrichales bacterium | reverse complement strand
CCACAAATGGCTTTACGCCGTGCTCGGTTGCCTTACGTTTTGTCTCAGCCCGCGATACGGCTGCGGACATCGACAAAACGTACGGCCCTCACGGCTACGCGGGGCTCGTCGCACTACGCTTCGCTCCATGTGCTCCTCGCTCGAACTTTGTTTTTCCTTTTTCGTAGGTCTGCCAGAAGAGTCCGAAGATTTCTTCTAGGACGGCATCCCTTGGATTTTGTACCACTGTTGCGTGGAGATCGCCGAGTGCGTGGCTGCGACGCAGTTTTTTGCGCAGTCTGTACCGACACGGTGCACTCAACGTTTGCAGATACGCACCCCATCCCCCCACAGGAAGCGACAACCGTGTTCCTGGGTAACTCACCACACGAAACAGCCCTCGCTCTTGCTGTACCAAGGTGCGCGTACCCTCCTCTTGTGGAAAATCTTTCCACACAATCATGGAGGCGCGGAATGCTTTTGCACGCTGGTTGAGCGCATCCTGCATCAGACGTATGACTTCTGCGAGGGGTACCCCAGGCAACAATCCAACCGTGCCTTCATCGCTACAGGGGGAACCGACAAACAGCGTCCGTTGGTAACGCAAACGGGGCAGAACTCCCCCAGCCCATCGTAAGAAGCGTGCGATCGGGGGCGGTGCCACGAGATCGATCGGGACATCCATTAAAAAGGTGGGCACAATCCCAACGGGGATCGTGTCGCGCTCAAGGAGGGCGTAGGCAAAGGTGAATTGATCCGCGAGCGCACTTTGTTCCAGCACCCGATACCACCATGCCCCCTCTAGGGGGGGAGCAAAGCACTGTGCCCACAGTGCGGGGGGAATCTCCTCTGCGCTAGAAACCCACCGTAGAGACAATCGGCCTGGTGCATCCATCAAAATCCCCGCAAAACTAGCTGAACCCAATCAACACAACGCCCACGAGAATCAAGCCGATCCCGATCCAACGTTCAGGAGCAATCTGTTCGTGCAGCCACCAGCGAGACAACAGGGCGATGAACACAAAACAGAGGCTGCCTGCTGGAACCGCCAAACTAACGTCAAGCAACTGCAGCGCCATGGTCCAGAACACAGCCTCCACCAGGAAAAAGGCAATGCCGAGGAGGATCATGCGTTGGTACCAGACCTCTTGCAAGAGACGAACGGTATCGTTTTGTGCGGTGTTGTCGGCACCCCTTTTGAAACTGAGTTGTGCCAAGGCTTCAAAAAACATGGCGAGCACCACGTAGGACAATCCAAGGACACGAGGACTCATGGGCGCGTACCGCCCGTGTGATGGTGGGTGCGGCTGATGAACCAGACACCCAGTAAAATCATGGTAAGCCCGACAAACCGAAGCGCAGAAAGGGGTTCCTGAAAAAGCACAGCCGACGCAGCGTTCACGGTGACATAACTCAGTGCGGTAATCGGTTGTGCATAGCTGAGATCTGCGTGTGCAAGCACCACCATCCAGTTGAGAAACTGAAGAACGAGCAGCACAATCGTCACGTACAACAACGGCATCGTGAGGAGCGTCAACACAGTCGAGAGGTGTGCATCTAGGGGGGGGATTTGCGCTGCCGCCGCTTTCCAACAGAGCTGTGTTACGGTATCGAGGACAACCGCAAGCGCCAAGCCGAACCAGACGATTCGGTACTGGTGTTTCTCTGAAACGCAGTCGCTTACCATACGCAACGCACACCCAATCGGAGCATGAACACCCACGCACGGAACTCACGCATACAGATGCCTTTCCCATACCGCACCATAGAGATTCCTATAAAACCAAATGGGTGTCAACACCCTGTGAACACAGGAGACGGATTGGCTGAGCGTCTCTGTTAGAGGTAGGAAACAAACGTGAACAAATCGGGTATGATGCAACGACCCTGCTAGGCATTGAATCTCAACCTGGGCTTGCGTTATAAAGATTTTGAGCGTATCACACCGCAACTTCAGATCAATGCCCGCATGATCGCCAAAGACAGGATAAGCCAAGCGACCGATCCAGTGACAGGCAATCTGGTTCCTGGCACCATGGCAAAAGATGCGAACACGGGGGGGGCAGCATCGTATATGCCTTTACGCAGATCCCGCTGTACCAGTCTCTGCATGGCTTCCCACTTGCCCCGAAGTACACTTTCTCGCTTGGTATGCGTATTTCGCTCGGCAGCAACATAACAGACGCACTGCCAGCCTCCCCCCCAACAACAATAAGGTCAAGAACCCCTCGCCTACCGGTGGGGCTTGTGAGAACAGGTGAGAGGTATTTATGTTTTGTCACAAGTGTGCTACAGCAAACAAAACTTCCTCGAAGGTCTGCGGCACTTGTGGTGCAGCACTTGCCAAAGAATACATACGAGATGCAGCACTGAACGACAGCGGTGACTTACAGGTGTATTATGAAGCCACGATCGGACGCAAGAACACCGATTATTACGTCACCAAATTCTCCCTGTTTGATTCGCTAGGCGTTGGTGCGTCTTGGAATTGGCCTTCTTTATTTCTAAATTTCTATTGGCTTATCTATAGAAAGATGTGGGGTTGGGCCATTTTATACAGCATCGTATCGCTGGCTTTCTTTTCTCTCATAAAGTTTGCGCCTATCTTAGGCAGCCTTTTCCACTTGTCTGCAATCATTGTCTTCTCAATGTATGCCAATGTACTTTATTATCGGCGCGTCCACAAAAGAATCGCAAGGGCTAAGCGCATCTGCGGCAATCAAGAGCGAACGCTTGGTTTCCTTCTCAGAGATGGGGGAACCACTCGCATGGGGTGGTTTGTTGCAGTATTGACAATCATCGCCCTTGGTCTGCTGGCGTCCATTGCCATTCCTGCCTATGATCAGTTGCAGGGAAGAATGAAAGTGGGCGTAGCCCTTCGGTCCGGATATGAGTTGACTAAGGTAGTGAGTGAATACTATAGGCAGCACGGTGCTATTCCGAAGAGTTTGGCAGACACAGGATCTGATTCATCCTTACCAAAATCAGTCAAAGAAATCCATTTTGACAATAAGGGAGGCGTGATCACCGTTGTCATGAACATTCCTGCGCTGGAGGGCAAGGAATTACTGCTTGTACCCTCTATCGAGGCGAACAAAGAACTGATTTGGGAATGCGTAAACCTAGACGTTCCAGATCGCTATTTGCCCTCTGCCTGTCGAACAAAATGAACCGCCAGCTTATACGTCAGGCCCCCTACGGAACACGGTTGCACGCTACCTCCCGTGTTATGCAGGTCTAGGGGGCGGTGGTGGTGCAAGGAACAAAGTAGGCGCTGTCCCCCAACGCTTCGGCGCAAGCATCGCTGGTCGTGGTTCGCACGGTTGGGGGATTCCCAGGGAGGCGCTCTTTCTCCTCCAGCTGCAAGAGCTGACGTGCTGCCGAGCACCCCGCTGTGGTAGAACAGTGGTTATCGCCACCACAGGTGCGTTTGACCAACAGCTCGCAACGCGACAACGATGACGGTGCTTCGTTGCGGACGTTCTCGGAGGCGTTGAACGCATTGATGAGCACACCACGGCTGATCGTCAGGGTTGAACCATCCTCCAAGCGGTACACGCCATCCCACAGCGGTCGGCGAGCGGTACCCTGAAGGACGTAAACGGCACGAGCACCCTCATCGATCACGATGGGTGTGCCGTCTTGAAGGCGTGTGCTCGCGTCAGCCATGGCTAGGGGTACTATCGTGGCCAAGAGCCACAGGAGGAAAGGCAGCTTGTACATGGCTGTCGTCCGAAAGAATGATAAGGAATCCCTCACAAGACCGTGTGGATCGGTACGTCATCTTGGAAGGACAAAAGTGAAACGAGTCATTAACCCGATTCTCTGCGCCCTCGGTTGGGCACCTTGGATCGCTTCCAGCGCACGACAGGTGTATGTTGGGGAGCGGTTCGGTCTTGCTCCACCACGCTCGGCCCGTGATACTCCCGTTCAAAGGGATCGTACGATGGGTTGCTCACATAGTGAGTGGGTGGGTGAGTGGGTGGGTGGGCGTGTGGATGGGCGTGTGGATGGGTTGGCGGGCTGCTTGCGTAGCGCGGCTTATTGGTCGGGTAACGCGGTCTTGTCTCGGTATGGGCCTTGGGTTCGTGGGGAGGCTTCTGGGCGAGGCGCTCTGGATTGCCGGAACGAGAGAAGCCACACTCTGGACAGGCCATCAGGAGATGCTTACGGGTACCACACGTAGGACAGGTTTCAAAATTGCTGCTGACGGGTGCTGCAGTGGTGGTGCGGGAACGGGGGGACTCTTCTTCTTCGTCCAGAAGTTCTCGATCAATCGGAGGGCGTGTCGTCATCCGTTTGAATCCACACTGGGGGCACGCGACCAGTTGGTGCTTCCGCGCACCGCATTGGGGGCAAGTCTCGTAGGCCATGGTCTCTCTCAGGGTAGGCATTGTCGGGCGGCAGGCATTGACCCACCACCTCCTCCCAGGGTACAACAACCGCCGTGCGTCTACCAGAGGGACGTCGACAGAGGAACGTCGAATCGCTAGAAATGGTCTACACTGCTGTCCCAAAGTACGCTCCTCAGCCCCGTTGAAAGACACCTCTCCATGAACCACCCCAGTAGAAAAACAATATATCTGTCTGAGTACATCCCACCGGCCTATCTGGTCGACACCGTGGATCTGCACTTTGATCTGGAGGAAACCGCGACGGTTGTCCAATCACGCCTCCGGTTACGTCGTACGGTCGCGGATCCGGTGCCCTTGGTCTTGGAGGGGCAAGGGTTTGTCCTCCGCCGCTTGCTCTTGGAGGGGCATGCCTTGTGTGACGATGCGTACACGGTCGGGCCAGAATCGTTGGTGATTCACCAGGTGCCAGCAGCGTTCACCCTAGAGATCGAAACCCTCCTTTGTCCCAGAGAAAACACCGCCTTAGAAGGGCTATACGCTTCGAGCGGCAACCTCTGCACCCAATGCGAACCGGAAGGGTTCCGACGGATGACGTATTATCTCGATCGTCCGGATGTCATGGCCTTGTTCACCACCACCCTTGTGGCGGATCCCAGACGCTATCCGGTGCTCCTTTCTAACGGCAATCCAGCAGGTGCCGGAACACTGCCCGATGGCCGTCACTATGCTCGCTGGGTCGATCCCTTCCCAAAACCGTCGTATTTATTTGCTTTGGTGGCGGGTGATCTCGCCTGTGTCCGTGATACGTACCTGACCTCCGTCGGCAAACAGGTTGATCTCCGTATCTACGTGCAACCCCAAAACCAGGATCAGTGCGCCCATGCCCTTGCCTCGCTCAAAAAGGCCATACAGTGGGATGAACAGGTCTACGGGTGCGTATACGATTTGGAGGTGTACCAGATCGTGGCGGTGGACGACTTCAACATGGGTGCGATGGAAAACAAAGGTCTCAATGTTTTCAATTCGCGCTATGTGTTGGCCCAACCCGAAACCGCGACCGATGATGACTTCGAGGCGGTTGAAGCGATCATTGCACACGAATATTTTCATAACTGGTCTGGGAACCGTGTCACCTGCCGTGATTGGTTTCAGCTTTCCCTCAAGGAGGGTTTGACTGTTTTCCGCGATCAAGAGTTCACGGCGGACAGGACTTCCCGGCCCGTGAAGCGTATCAAAGATGTGCAACGGCTGCGCACGAGCCAATTCCGCGAAGATGCAGGGCCACTCGCACATCCCGTGCGTCCTGATTCTTACATGGAGATCAATAATTTTTATACCACCACCGTATATGACAAGGGTGCGGAAGTAGTACGGATGGCGTATCAGTTGTTGCAACCTGCCTGTTTTCGTCGTGCCACGGATCTGTATTTTGCACGCCATGACGGTCAAGCGGTCACGACGGAGGATTTTGTACGCGTCCTAGAAGAGGCTTCGCAACGTGATCTCACGCAGTTCCGACGCTGGTACACGCAAGCCGGCACGCCGATCCTGCGCTGCCAGGGGGAGTACGATGCAGCGGCACACACCTACACCCTCACCGTCCAGCAGGAGTGCCCCCCCACCCCTGGACAACCGACCAAAGAGCCTTTCCACATTCCGTTTGCCGTGGGCTTGCTCGATTGGGACGGTCAAGAATTTCCGCTACGATTGGCGGATGATCCCACCCCCTTCCCTGCGGGTACTCGGATCTTGGAATTGCGTACCTCCTGCGAGGTGTTCCGGTTTGAGCAGATTCCCTCACAGCCCATACCATCGCTGCTGCGTGGTTTTTCGGCACCTGTCAAGCTCAATATCGCATATTCAAACGATGAATTGGCGTTGCTTCTGTCACAGGATTCGGATTGGTTCAATCGTTGGGAAGCGGGTCAACAGCTGGCGTTGCGCCTGATCAAAGGGCTCTTGGAAGAGGCGGCGGCGGGTCGACCTTTCGGGGCGCCGACCGCCTTGGTGACAGCCTACGCACGGCTTTTGTCGGGGGAGGATGGCAACGATCCTCGTTTTTTGGCTGAGGCACTCACGATCCCGTCCGAGGGCTATCTGGCCGAGCAGATCCTGCCCATTGACCCGGGGGCCATTCATGCGGCCCGTAGCTTTGTCAGGGAAGCTTTGGCGCGTACATTACGCCCTGTGTTTTTGGCGACCTACCACGCCCACGCGATGGATCAGCAGGACAGGGGCAAGCGACGGCTCAAAAACCTCTGCTTGGGGTATCTGATGGAACTGGCCGACGACGAAGCTCGCAGTCTGTGTATGACACAGTTCCAAACCGCCACCAACATGACCGATGCGATCGCCGCCCTCAGTTTTCTCGCAAATACCGATTGTCCCGAGCGTCCCCTTGCGTTGGCGACGTTTTACGAACGTTGGAACAAGCACGCCGTTGTGTTGGACAAGTGGTTTTCAATTCAGGCCATGTCGCGTTTGCCGAGTACGCTTGAGACGGTGCGTGATCTGATCCAGCATCCTGATTTTCGTATCACCAATCCGAACAAGGTGTACGCAACCCTCGGTGCTTTTTGCCATAGCAACCCGAATCGTTTCCATGCTCCTGATGGTTCCGGGTACGCCTTTCTCACAGAACAGGTCTTGATCCTCGATCCCATGAATCCTCAGGTAGCGGCACGCCTAATCAAGGCGCTGGCAGATTGGCGTCGTTACGAACCCCTCCGGTGTGCGGGTATGCGTGAAGCACTGGAAAGGATCGTGGCCCAACCCAAGGTATCCAACGATGTCCACGAAATCGCCCTCAAGAGTTTGGGCGATGCGTAGCTCCTTGGAGAACGTCTCTCTCTTCCTGTAAGCTTACCCCTTCCTATCGTGATGGACGGATCTTTATGAAAGTCACCTCCCTAGAGCTGTCTGGATTGCTGCTCATTGAACTTGCATTGCGTGGCGATGCGCGGGGTTTCTTTGTCGAGCGGTTCAACGAGCAAGAATACCTTCGACACGGACTCCCTGTTCGTTTCCAGCAGGACAACCATTCTCGCTCGGCACCGGGCGTGTTGCGCGGACTGCACTACCAGTATGACCCACCGCAAGGGAAATTGGTCGGCGTCGTCCGTGGTCGGATCTGGGATGTGGCTGTGGATATTCGCCCTCAGTCGGCCACCTACGGGAAGAGCTTTGGGGTCGAGCTTTCAGACCTCAATGGCTGTTTGTTGTGGATTCCCCCAGGATTCGCACATGGTTTTTGCGTCTTGGTGGACGAGCCAGCGGACTTGCTCTACAAGGTCGCAGGACTCTACAACGCACAAGGCGAGGGAGGCATCCATTGGGCCGATCCAAGCCTTGCGATCCCGTGGCCGATCGCGAATCCTGTGGTTTCTGCGCGTGATCATGTGTTGCCCCCTTTTTCGTCCTACCGCGAACAGCCGATTCCATGGCAGCCTTCCTAAACCACCCCCGTTTGCGTCATGGTAGAAACCGAAGGTGCCCTGATGGGACAGCACTCCGTCTGCATCACAGTAGAAACCGAAGGGTCTATGACGGGACAGAACTCCCGCTGCGTTACGGTAGAAACTGAAGAGTCTATGACGGGAGAGAACTCCCTCTGCGTTACGGTAGAAACTGAAGCGTCTATGACGGGAGAGAACTCCCTCTGCGTTACGGTAGAAACTGAAGCGTCTATGGAGTGGCTGGGAAGGCAGCTTGCGCAGTCTACAGGGACAGGAGGCCTTACGGTCGCCCTGCAAGGAACGCTGGGGGCAGGAAAAACCACCTTTACCAGAGGATTTCTACGTCAGTGTGGACACTTGGGAACCGTAAAAAGTCCTACTTTCACCTTGGTAGAGCCGTATGATCTTGCCGAGGGAAGTGTGTACCACTTCGATCTCTATCGGTTACTCGATCCGACAGAACTCGAATGGCTAGGGGTGCGTGACTATTTTTCCCCCAATACCCGCTGTCTTGTGGAGTGGCCAGAGCGAGGCGTTGGCGTGTTGCCGATCTTTGACCTTCAGGTGACGATTCACTACACCGACACAGGACGCCTCGTAGAACTCTACGCCAGCAGCGCACGCGGTCACACCGTCCTGGAAGCCTTGCGTGTGTTGTCCAGAAACAACGCCTCCTAGTCATGTGGTACATACCCCTACCTCTTTCTATCTTACGAAACCGCTTGCAGAAATGATTTGTGTTGGCGCATCATTATGTCGTTCTTGCGCATCGAGAGTGGTATATATGAAACAAGCCGCACCCTGGTTGTGGATTTCCTGGTTCTGGATCGGGTTGGTGCTCTTTCCGGCTTGTGGAACGGCCGCCACCAACATCGTCGGATTCCATCTCCAAGAACAAGAAAAGGCAGATTGTACTGTGCTGGTGCTTGACCTGGATGGCCCGGTCGGGGTTCAGTTCTTTAGCTTAGACAGTCCCGATCGGGTTGTGGTTGATCTTACGGGCGCACACATCACCCACCCGGAACAACTGCATGGCATCCAGAGTGCACTGCTGCGTAGGATTCGCGCCTCTACCCACGCCAATGGTGAGTTACGCATCGTTTTGGATGTGCCACACCCCCTTTGGGCGCGTAATTACTTCTCGGTAGAAGGCAAAATCACGCATTTGGTGATTGAATTGCGTGATTCTGGTGTGCCGCCGCAGGCAACATCCCTCTCCTCCAAACATGCCGCACTATCGCCCCCTCCTCTTGTACCCACCCCCATGCCTGTGAAAGAAACCGTCAACAGGTCACATGGGAGTACCCTGGTTCCTGTTGCTCAGGCATTAAAGCATGAGGGTCACGCGATTTCTTCCGTTCCTGCCGTTTCTTCCGTAGGGGGGGCGATTGCTCCGTCTCCCTTATTGCCGCCCCAAGCGGTCGCTGACCATGGGCTCAGGCAGGGAGTAAGTCAGGGGCTAAGTCAGCCGATGCCCTCCGTAAGTGCACGTAGTGCGGAGGCATCCCCTGCCATACCGATCCCTTCTGTAGGGGGCACGCCCTGGAAGGAAGAACAAATGCCAGTGGTTGGCCAGAAAGCGTTGGGTAGAGAAATTGTGGTGGCGGTAGATCCAGGGCATGGTGGCAAAGACCCTGGCACCACAGGTCACGGTGGCACCGAGGAGAAAGACGTAACGCTGACCATTGCGCGATACGTGGTTGAGTTTCTGCGCAAAGAACCTGGCATTCATCCGATACTGACCCGTCGTGGTGATTACTTCGTGCCCTTGCGTGAACGTATTCAAAAGGCTCGTTTGTTCAAGGCAGATCTGTTCATTTCGATCCATGCGGATGCGGCCCCTGACTCTTCTGTGACGGGTGCTTCGGTCTACGTGCTCTCTGAAAAGGGTGCCAGTTCTGAAGCGGCACGGATGTTGGCAGAACAAGAAAATGCGGTCGATCTCGTGGGTGGTGTACACCTCAAGGGACGGGACAACAATCTCACGCGCACGTTGTTGGATATGTCGCAGAATGCCACACGGGAAGCGAGTGCTGTAGTCGCCAAGCGTCTCCTGTCCTCCATGGATCAAATCGGGGATCTGAGCCGCGATACGGTAGAGCGTGCGGGCTTTTTGGTACTGAAGTCCCCGGACATCCCGTCCGTGCTCGTGGAAACAGCCTACCTATCCAACCCTGAGGAAGAGAAAAAACTGAACGATCCGAACTACCAGCAGACCATTGCGCGAGCACTTGCGAGGGGAATTCGCACCTACTTCGTCCACAGCCCCCCTGCGGGTACCGTGCTTGCCCAAACCACGGAAACACCTCCCACAGAGTTGGTACGACGCTAGGGGTTCTTGAGGTGATTCTAGTAACCAGAGGCCTCGACCAAGGCGGCGCAGACATGGTTCAACGAGGCTTCTGTGTTGTCGAACACGCAGACTACATTGCCAGCCCCACACACCGACTTTCCGGCACCGTGGACGATCCAGGCACGCTGGGGTGTCCAACCACGTACCTGTGTGAACATAGAAAGTTGATCGGCATTGCCTTGTAACATGCGACGGTAATCACAGGCAAAGCGTGCGAGTCTTTCCATTTCGGCATCGGGCAACAAGCCGTAGCCATCGACGAGGGTTCCATTGTCTCGGAACTGGCAGACGGCAAGCACGCCATCCAGTGCGAGGACTTCGCGGATCATGGTGCACTCCGCACGGCGAGTGCCGCAAAAGCCATTTCATAATTGGCCAAGCGGTTGTTGAGAATCATCCCAACATGACCACGCGACACCACCGACCACTTGAGGCACACCAAGCTTACCCCTTCGATGGGATAGAACCCCTGTGCGCCTGTCAGATACTCCCAGCCCCGCGCTTGCATGGCTGCGATGGCAGCGTTGGCTACGCACATGTGACCCACCATGTCCAGAATCGATGGATCAAGCTCAGTCTCTGGCCCTGGTGCGATGCAGTGCTGACGCAATTCTCCGCGTTCGTTGAACGCAAAGGCAGCCATAACGCCCGGTATGTCTAAAAGCTGTTCAAGGTCGTTCATGCACGAACTCCAGAAGGATCTAAGCGTGTGATTCAGCAGATTTTTCTAGTCCATGAACGCCCCCTCCCTTACCAGTCCTTTGCATGACTGCAACCACCTGGTTGAGAGAGGCCGTGTCTTGTTCCAAGAAGCAAAACCGTTGTCCCACTACACAGACGGTAAAGTGCCCACCTTGGACGATCCACCCTTGGACGGGGAGTAAGTCGTCACGCTTGACGATGGCATCCAGCATACCCGCCTGCATTTGGATGGCGAGGCTGTTGGCGCTGCACATGACGGCGGCCATGCGTGCCTGCTGGGCATCCAAGAGACCCGCGTGGGTGACGAGTTCACCGCGATGGCTGAACTCTCCCACCGCAATCACGCCGGGTATCGATAACAGTTCCGCAAAGAGGCTCATCAATGTCTCCGAGGTTGCCGTTGGGCTACCAAACGAACCATACACGACACAGGGAGGATGATCCTCGTAGGGTGATCTGTCAATGTCTCTTGTGGTCAACCACCCCCGCCTAAAGGCGGGGGCTTATGAATTCCCAGTAGGAAAAAGGGCCTGTTACTTTGGAACCATGGGAAGTATTAAATGATTCATAACCCAAGTTGCCACCTATCAGGCGACGAAGACCGCATAAGAAATATGATATTTCAGGCTGCGAATTGAAAGCTGTGAGCCAGGACAAACAGAAATGCTTTTAATTCAAAACCAGCACTGGTAACTGCATG
>CAIJYR010000071.1 GCA_903824965.1 uncultured Thiotrichales bacterium | reverse complement strand
CAGATACAATATGTTACTATAATCATCTCGTCCATTTTACTTCCCCATCGGCAACCAATAGATTGATTACTATAAGGCTACATTAATCCATTACCTCTTGGAAGGATTCTGATGGTGGTCATAGGTGGCAACTTGGGTTATGATACGGTTGCACGGATTGCGTGTGAAAGAGGAGAGCGATCCGGACGGAGATATCGAAATTTGTTACAGCGGATTGCGCCCAGGTGAAAAACTGCATGAAGAATTCAGGGAAGTCGCCATTTTTCGCGATACCCGACTGGGACATCCCAGTCGCCGTCGGGAGCGAAAAATTGGCGACATGCCGTGCCTTCGGCGCCCGCCCCGCCCTGCGGCCGCCACGACTCGCCACTTCGCTGGCTCGCCATGGCTCCCACACATGGCTTTACGCCGTGCTCGGTTGCCTTACGTTTTGTCTCAGCCCGCGATACGGCTGCGGACATCGACAAAACGTACGGCCCTCACGGCTACGCGGGGCTCGTCGCACTACGCTTCGCTCCATGTGCTCCTCGAATGTCCGTCCCTCAACGAATTGTTGGGTACAGCCCAGAAAACTCAGAAAACGGCGCGATGGTTGAATTGCATGGGGGATTTCGTCAAAACCCAAGGCTGGGATTATCCCGCAACCACCATCGCCGACCTGTATTTCTATGAGTATGAGGAACGCTGGTACCACCTTGGCAATTATGGCGTACCCGTGCAAGATAGACCCAACCATTCCTTTGGCGATAACGTCTATACCAGCCTTGATTACTATCGAAACGTCATCGACCAGCCTATCAGGGCAACGCCGGAAGACATCGCGTATGCCTTGCATCGTGCCACCAGTTGTTTCGCATCCTCAGGGAATAATCATTGCGGTGACCAAGCGGTTCCGAAACCTGATCGTTTCGTCTGGTTCAAACGGCTTAAGTCAGAATATCCGAGCACGCCTTGGGCGATCAAACAAAAATACTATTGGTGATCAGTGTACTGTCACTGTGTCTGATCTCCTGGATTGGGTATAGTGCTAGGCAAGAGGCGACCGATTATTGGGCGTGGGATCCGAGTGTACATCTCTCACGGGTATTGCAGCACGCTGGAAAGCTTTACCTCCTAGAAGGAGAATGGTTGCAACACGGTGGCGTTGTGGATTTCCAACGGCGTGGTTTTCCGCCCGCTAACGCATCGGATCATCCTATTGTCTTGGTCTATCGTTTGGAAGCGATGCAGTGGGAGGAACGTTTGCAACGGCACATCCAACAGGACATCGATGCCTTTGAAGCGAAGGGCAACCACCTGTGGGGAATCCAGTTGGATTTCGACGCGGCTACGGAGAAACTGGGTGCTTATGCTGTGCTGCTACAACAGGTCAGAGCCTGGTTGCCCCCAAACTATCATTTGAGCATCACGGGTTTGTTGGATTGGGGCAGCCAGGGTCGTCTCGACGCACTGAATGCCTTGCAGAATGTGGTCAGCGAGGTGGTCTTTCAGACCTACCAAGGAAGGCACCCGCTCAAAGACTGTCCGCAATACCTTGCACGGCTGTCGAAACGGGCGATCACCGTACCCTTTAAGGTTGGTTTGGTGGAGCACGGTGACTACGACCCGGGTACCTTGGCAGAGGTTACACGACACCCGTTTTATCGCGGTAACGTGGTATTTCTGTTGCCTAACTGACGTGATCAGCCTTTCTCAAGGCACTCTAGAAGCTGATCGGCAATGTTCAGGCCGTAGAGTGCGTCGAGTTCCCGAATACAGGTAGGGCTGGTGACGTTGATCTCCGTACACCACTCTCCAATCACATCCAGCCCCACAAACACAAGACCCCTGCGGCGCAATTCTGGGCCTATTTGTGCACAAATCCATCGGTCGCGTTCGCTCAGGGCAACCCCAATCCCTTTGCCTCCCACCGCCAGATTCGCACGGGTCTCGCCCAGCGCAGGAATCCGCGCAAGTGCATAGGGAACCGGTTCGCCATTGACCAACAGAATACGTTTGTCTCCCTCGCACACCGCAGGCAAATAACGCTGGGCCATAAAATAACGCCGCCCAAGACCCCCCAAGGTTTCTAGAACAACATTGGTATTTGGATCACCCGCCCTCAGTCGGAACACAGAAGACCCGCCCATGCCATCCAGGGGCTTGACAACAATATCCCCCTGTTCGATTAGGAACGCACGTACCTGTTCGGCTTGACGCGTCACCAACGTGGGTGGACAACAGGGGGGAAACCAGGCAGTAAAGAGTTTTTCATTGGCATCACGCAAAGCCCCTGGTCGATTTACAACCCGCGTACCACGGGCCTCTGCAAGTTCCAGCAGGTACGTAGTATAAATATACTCCATGTCAAACGGCGGATCCTTGCGCATGAGAATGATATCCAACGCATCCAGGGGTAGCGTAACCTCCCCTCGGAAGAAATACCAACCGTGAGGATCGTCACGCACGCTCAACAAACGCGCTGCACCATACGCACGACCATCACGACACCATAGGCTGGCTTGTTCAAAATAATAGATATCCCAGCCCCGCGCTTTTGCTGCGAGCAACATGGCAAAACTAGAATCTTTCTTGACGTTGATGGTACCTATCGGATCCATCACAATACCAAGCTGTAGAGGCATGTGAAACCTTCAGTTGTCTGTGTAACTGCAAGCGCACGCAACTGCTCAGATACATCGAAATACATGCACTCAGTGCTTTTGATTGTAGGATTAAATCCATCCCCGATGAGTCGGGGAGGGGCTTGGGGATGGGTTGATCTTTTGATTTAATCTTTTAAATTAAATAAATTAAATAAACCTAAAAAGCGCAGTTGGATGCCGAAATGTGATTTTTCCTTTGCATAAACAGACGATTGCGTGGCACGCTCCCAACTGATCTGCAAAAAACCTGAAATTGCTGAAACCCTTATGCAGCAATGCTTCCGGCTTGTTTGATCGCCTTAACTGCGTTTTCTAGGATAAATTAAATGAATTAAACAATTCAAGAAACAAGTCAAAACCAGAACACTCCCCTCCCCAACCCCTCCCCTTCGGGAAGGGGCGATCTGAAAATCAAGATCGTTTGCGGTGTGTACATGGTCGTAGTGTACCTGGGCAATTACTCGTCTGCATCGAGATCCTCTGGGAACGGGGTCGATAAATAAAAATGCGCCACCACCAAACATTCTACACCAAAAGGTAAGTAGCCCGCATACCCCAACAACGGCATCTCAAAGACGTGAAACCGTTGTACCCCAGGGACGCTGTAGACCCAGCGGGGAAAACTGCCCCAATTCCACATTTCCCAGAAAAAGCCGCACAAAAGACCCGCCAGGGCAGCCACCCAGACGGGCCGCCAATCCCCCCGTGTGAGTGGAGAGAATACGGTGGTCTTTCCGGCTATGGCCCGTACCGCTGCGACCAACACCAAAGGGGCTACCCACACGAGCGGATACAGTTGCTGCGGAAAAACCGCGATACACAGAAGCCCCAGAGACCCCAGCAACAAAGCCAGCATTCCTAAAGAGCGAGGCTGCTTGGGTGACAACCGCCAAGCATCCTGTATACCCCACCACAAGCGCGGATATGTGCGCAACAACCGATAGGTAGACAGTACCGCAGGTAACACCGTCGAAAAGGGAAGGGTGGCCGTTAGAAAATATTCGACGGGGGTGTATTGCTCAATGCCCTGGTAGTACCAGTTTTGTACGAAGCGGTTCAGGTACTCAAAAAACCACCAAAACGCTGCTGAAAGTACAAAGAGCTTTGCCAAAAAACGTGGCTGATGCGTCAGCAGAGAAGATCCGGTGCGTCGCCACAACAAGGCATTGACGACTACAATATACCCAAACCAAAGCGGTGTGAAACTAAACCGACGGATCTCCGTAGCGATTGGCAGCGTGCTCCAAGCCACCATCCACAAGATACCCGTCCATAGCAACGCTACCATGCCCCACCAAGGAAACGATCGCATCGGGAGACAGCGTGGCGGGCCGCCTGCCCTCAGGATACGCCAGAGAAAGGGTATGACCGTTACGACCGGAACGGTGGCAACGATGCAAAAGGCAGTCCAAGAAAAAGGGGCACCCACTGTTGGGTGGGTGATTGGGGGGAATTCTAGATACCGTGCAAGCGGTAAGCCCACGATCAGCGCACCGACCAAAGGCAGACCAAGCAACAGCACACCCACAACAAGACGCAGCAGCATGCTGGTTTCTCTGCCTCTACTGCTCCCTACTACCATCGATTTTAGGCATGGGAGTCAAAGGACGGAAGGGCGGACAGTACCTGTCCAACGCGAGCGATGAGTTGTGCAACTTCTGTATCTTTTTGGGAGCGGTCTGCTTCTAATTGTGCAACCTGTGTATTTTTCTTGGAGAGGTCTCCTTCCAACTGCGCAATCTGTGCAATCTTCTTGGAGTGCTCTTCTTCTAGTGTGTTGTTTAGTAAGTCTTTCTCCTTTCCTGCATCCTCTAAGGCATGAATACGGGCCTCTTTTTCAGTACCTGCTGTACGGCTTTCGGCAAGTTCCGTGCGTAGCCGTGCTGTCTCGGCGTGACTAGCACGCAAGGCAGCGATCAGCGTATCGATCTGGGTACTCAGTTGCGTTAGATTTTCCATGGGAACGAATCTACCAGATGGCTAGGGGATTAGAATCATGGCACCCTCCCCCTGGTAGATCAAGCGACTTTACTCGCTACTCGTCGATTTCTGACGTCGTTGCCACTTCTTCTTCATCCGCTACATTGCCTTCCTCATCCTCATTGGTCGTAGGGTTTGGAAAGATCAAACGTGACGCAGGGCTTGCGAGTGGGCTGGTTCCAGGTTTGTCGTGGTTGAGACGTTCCACAATGGCACCCACCGCGCTCTCTACCTCGGACTGCGTACCCGCTCGATAGCCTTGCAGGGTAATGGTGTTGTTCGCACCGACCTCATAATAAAACCATTCCCCCTGTGCAGGAGACCCCATGCCGGATGGGGCACGCCGTTCGAAAGTCATGACTGTGTACTTGAAATTCGTCATGGTGGGATACCTTGAGAGATCCTTTAAGAGAAACGATTGACGGGAACGAAGGGACGCACCACCGACCGCGTTGGTGAAGGCGTAGATCCTCAATGATGTTGATGTTCAGGTCAACCAAGGTGTGTTAGCCTGAGAGCGAGCTGGTTGACAATGGCCTTTCCGACTCCACGATGCAAACACCATGATGCCACAGCCCACCAACGATTGCCTACTTCGCGCCCTACGACACGAGCACGTAGAGGTCACACCCATTTGGATGATGCGCCAAGCAGGTCGCTACTTACCAGAATACCGCAAAGTACGGGAACAAGTCGGTGGTTTTATGGATCTCTGCCGCACACCCGATTTGGCCTGTGAAGTGACCCTGCAACCCTTGCGGCGTTTCCCGTTGGATGCGGCTATCTTGTTCTCGGATATCCTCACCGTTCCCGATGCCATGGGGTTGGGCTTGCACTTTGTGGAGGGCGAGGGGCCTCGTTTTGAGCGTCCTCTCCAGAGTGCAAAGGACATCGAAGCACTCGGTGTTCCCGATCCTGAGCAGGATCTGCGCTATGTGATGGATACCGTTCGTTTGATTCGCCATGAACTCGCCGGACGGGTGCCGCTCATTGGTTTTTCGGGTTCGCCCTGGACACTCGCGACCTACATGCTAGAGGGACAGAGTAGCCGAGATTTTCGTGTTACCAAAACCTGGATCTACAACCACCCGGAAGCTGTCCACGCACTGTTAAACGTCCTCACCGAGGCCGTCTCGCTTTACCTATTGGCCCAGATCAGGGCAGGTGCGCAGGCATTGATGCTCTTCGATACCTGGGGCGGCATCCTGACCCCCAAGGACTATCGGGCCTTTTCTCTCGCGCCGATGGAGCGCATCGTGCGTAGCCTCAAAGCACACGATCCCTCTGTTCCTGTTATCCTCTTCACCAAAGGGGGAGGAGCTTGGCTAGAAGCCATGGCCGCCGTTGGGTGTGATGCCCTAAGCCTAGACTGGACCACCGACCTCAGTACCGCCCGTGCCCGCGTCTGCGGAAAGGTCGCGCTCCAAGGCAATCTAGACCCCTCAGTTCTGTATGCGTCACCTGCCGTGATTCGTACCCAGGCAGCCGAGGTACTCGCTGCCTATGGTGCGGGAAGCGGGCATGTCTTCAACCTAGGGCATGGGATCCACCCCGATGTACCGCCCGAACACGTGGCCACTCTCGTAGAGGCCGTCCACGATTTGAGTCGGATCTACCACTTATGACCGTTACGATTGAACTTTGGATGTTTTATACTGTTTTGGCGTTCCTGATCGGTTTGTTGGGCGGACTGTACTTTGGACAACGCCTCCATCCTTCGGTGCGCCGCATCAAACAACTCGAAGTCGAACTGGAAAAAACCAGAGACTTGTTGGCAGAATACAGGGAGCGTGTGAGTCGCCATTTTGCTCGCACCTCTGACTTGTTTGACACCATCACCAAAGATTATCGAACCGTTTACCAACACATGGCGGATGGCTGTGCCGATCTGTGTGGCGATCGGGTGCCCCGTTTGTCTCTGGATATGCCGATCCAACGCATCTCACCGATTGGCACGGGGCCTGTGTCCGTTGTATCCTCTGCTCCAACGGTTCCCACGGTTCCAACGGCGCCACCCAGTGCACACCCGCACGAACCAGTCCCCTGAACCGAGGTTTAGCAGGGTCTGCTGCACGGTTTTGTCGTGTGTGTGTGGTATACTGCACCGTGTCCCTGCCTTTTTATACCCTTCTAATATCGCGGAAACCTCCCATGGAATTCACAGATCCCGTTCGTCTCGTACTAGAGAACAAAGGACAGAATGTCCACAGCATTGGACCAGAGGATACGGTCTATCATGCGCTTGAACAGATGTCTCAGTTTGGCGTGGGTGCCTTGCTCGTCAAGGTGGGTGACGAGATTGTGGGTATTCTCTCTGAGCGTGATTATGCCCGTAAGATTGCTCTCCAAGGTCGTAATTCTCAGGTGACTCAGGTGCGTGAGATCATGACGACTGAGGTGCTCACAGCCTCCCCAGAGGACAGCGTGGAAAAGTGCATTCAGCTCATCACAGAGAACCGTATACGGCACCTGCCGATCCTAGAGGGCGAAACGCTGCTTGGGGTCATTACCTCGTCGGATCTCATCCGCTGGATCAACGGTCGGCAACAAGAGACGATTGCACACCTAAAACACTATATTGAAAGTGGTTACGCACGTTAGGAGTTTGAGCAGGTGTTTTTGTCTCGCTGTCCGTGCTTGTCCATTGAAATGTGTCGGTGTTCTTGTTAGCATACGAGCATGCGGGGTATGACGCAGTCTGGTAGCGTGCTTGCTTTGGGAGCAAGATGTCGGGGGTTCAAATCCCTCTACCCCGACCAGTCAGTCGGTGTGCCCGAAAGAGGCGCTGTTTTCTGCGCCCGTAGCTCATCTGGACAGAGCATCGGCCTTCTAAGCCGAGGGTAGCAGGTTCGAGTCCTGCCGGGCGCGCCACACGGCAGCACAGATAGATCGTTCAATGGCGGAGGTAGCTCAGTTGGTAGAGCCCTGGATTGTGGTTCCAGTTGTCGCGGGTTCGAGACCCGTCCTTCGCCCCATTTTTTGATGTTCTTCAGACGGTCACGCTGCTCCTGATGGTTTGGGGCAGCTTTTTTTTGTCTGTTCCGTGCATCTGGTCCAAAATGGCCCACGAATGGTTCAAGCCTTCGCAACGGTTTACCCCACCGATTCTAAAAGTTCCCAGCGTTCGTAGGCTTGCGCCAGTGCCTCTTCGATCTGCGTGAGGCGATTCTTGTCGGCGGTGAGGTCAGTGCTTGGGCGCTGGTAAAAACGCGGATCGGCCATGGCTTTGTGCAGAGAGGCTTGCTCGGCTTCCAGGCTCTCAATGTGCGCTGGCAGGGCGGTGAGTTCTTGTTGTTCTTTGAAAGACAGTCTGCGTGGGCGTTCGGTGCGCGTCCTGGGTGCCGAAACGGGCACAGGGGCGGTGGGGGTTGTTTGGGGCGCTGGACGCTGACGCAACCAATCCTCGTACCCGCCTACGTATTCGACCACCCTCCCCTCCCCCTCGAACACCAAAGAACTGGTGATGACCTGATCAAGAAACTTTCGATCATGGCTCACGAGCAAGAGGGTGCCTGCGTACTCCGCGAGAAGGGTTTCGAGTAGATCCAGGCTGTCGATGTCCAGATCGTTCGTCGGTTCGTCCATGACCAGGACGTTGGAAGGGCGTGCGAAAAGACGCGCAAGCAACAGGCGGTTGCGTTCTCCGCCGGAGAGGGATCGGACGGGTGAGTGGGCGCGTGCTGGGGGAAACAAAAAATCCTGTAGATAGCTCATCACATGGCGTGCCGATCCCCCCACGGTCACAAAATCAGACCCATCGGCGACGACATCACGCACCCGTGCATCTTCGTTGAGAGCGGCACGAAGCTGATCAAAATAGATCACTTGCAAGCGTGTGCCGAGTTGTAGCGATCCACTGGTGGGGGGCAATTCTCCGAGGAGCAGACGCAGGAGAGTGGTTTTCCCGACACCGTTGGGGCCGATGATGCCCACGCGATCGCCACGCAGAATGGTGGTGGTCAGTCCTTGGAAAAGGGGCCGGCCCGCATGGGCAAACGAGACCCCTTCGGCAACGACCACCGCATGACCCGATCGCCCTGCTTGTTCGATGCGCATCTGTGCACTGCCTTCGACCTCTCGTCGTGCACGCCGCGCCTCGCGCAAACGCAACAAAGCACGTACACGCCCCTCATTGCGGGTACGCCGTGCCTTGATGCCTTGACGGATCCAAGCTTCTTCTTGGGCGAGTTTTTTGTCGAACAGGGCGGCATGGCGTTCTTCGGCGGCGAGTAGATCGGCCCGTTGCTCGAGATAGCGTTGAAATCCTCCCGAAAAACTTGCCAAGCGCCCACGATCCAGCTCAATGATGCGGGTTGCGATCCGTTGTAAAAAGACCCGATCATGGGTGATGAACAGCAACGTACCCTGAAATTCGAGGAGAAACTGTTCTAACCACTCAATGGCAGGAATGTCTAGGTGATTCGTTGGCTCGTCTAACAACAATAGGTTGGGTTCGTTCACCATGGCCTGTCCCAATAGGACGCGGCGCTTAAACCCCCCCGACAGGGTGGCAAAGGGCACCTCGGCAGGCAGTCCGAGACGCGAGACCAATGCTTCTACCCGTGAACACCATTGCCAACCCCCTGCGGCTTCTAGATCCTGTTGGCGTGCTGCGAGTTTTTTGAGAAGCGCCTCGGGTGCGGTATCGGTGAGTTGTTGGCTCAGATGGTGGTATTCTGCGATCCATTGGCTGATAGGGCCAAGACCCTGGGCCACGGTGTCGAACACGGATCCTTCCTGGTCGGGAGGTACCTCTTGAGCCAAACGTCCGATGCGGAGACCCGCTGTTCGCACCAGTTCACCGCTGTCGGGGAGGGTTTCGCCTGCGATGATCCGAAGCAAACTGGATTTACCGCTGCCGTTGCGACCGACCAAGGCCAGGCGCTCGCCGGGTTCTACTTGCAAATCGACGCCATCCAGGAGCGGGGCGCTGCCATAGGCAAGATGTACCTCTTTTAGACTCAACAGAGCCACATCGCCTCCAGTATCATCACATGTGTGTGTCCAACATTGAGAAATAGTACCATGAACAGAGGGTTCCTGTTGTTGCTTGTCCTGTGGTGCGGGATCGTCGTTGCGTCGGAGGATTTGGATCTGGCGCTGCAAGCAGCGGCGCGTGGGGGTCAGGTGGAACGTTTGCAATCGTTGTTGGCCCAGGGAGCGAATCCCGACGCTGCGAATCCGCAGGGTCGTACCCCCTTGATGGGAGCGACTTTTATGGGGAACCTAGGGGTGATGCGGGCACTGTTGGCTGCGGGTGCTTCTGTGGACGCACAAGACCACCAGCAGGATACCGCGTTGCTCATTGCGGTATCCCTGGGAGATATACGGACGGTGCGCTTGTTGATGGATGCGGGTGCCGATCTTAATGCCAAAAATGCACGTGGTGAGTCTTCCTTAACGCTTGCCAGTCGCCCGGGTGCGGAAGAGATTGCAAGGTTGCTCACAGATAACGGTGCGGTAGATCAGAAGAAACTGGCCGAAGAAAAGAAAAAGGCAGAAGAAAAAAAGAAAGCCGACGAAGAAGCCGCCGCCGCCAAGAAAAAAGCCGAGGAAGAGAAAAAAGAGTAAAAAACGCCATGCTTAAGGACGATGGAGGACGAATCTGTTATGCATCACTCCCCATCGTCTTCGGCAGAGGCAACGCGGTTTCTTCCAGTATGCTTGGCATGGTACAACGCCTGATCGGCCGAGCGGATGAGCAGAGCCAGGACATCATCACGCCCGGGCAGCCTCGCAGCGGTACCGATGCTGATCGTGATGTGTCCTGCCGTAGGGGAGGCTGCGTGCGGCAACTGGATACTTTCTATTCTTTCACGCATAACCTCACCCACTTGGTGCGCTCCAGCGGAATCGGTCTCTGGGAGGACGGCGACAAATTCTTCTCCGCCATAACGAGCCAGTAAATCGGCAGGTCTTTTCAGTACGCCAGCCAACGTTGCCGCCACTTGTTTCAGGCATTGATCACCAGCCTGGTGTCCATAATAATCGTTGTATTTCTTGAAATGGTCAATATCAAGCAGAATCAGAGCTATCGGTGATGCTGTGCGTCTCGCACGACGGAATTCTTCTTCAGAATATTCATCAAAGCGCCGACGGTTGGCAATGCCCGTGAGTACATCAAAATAAGAATGTCGATGCAATACCAATGCTTGATCGCGCAGTAATTTCTCACGATACACCGACGCGCTCACATCGGTAATTTGGAGTAAGCAATAACGTGAAGATTCTGCGACGGCAATGGGGATCACCTGAATGGCTTGTTGGATACGAATCGTATGATCAACGCCGATGCTAGAACCAAACAGTGGAAACGGTGCTTGGTTGAGAGACTGGGAAAGAAGCGACGAAAGACCAGTCCGAAGCGATTCTGTGATTGCATTCTGAACACGTCCATTGCACATTTCTGGAAAAAGCTCCGCAAGAGTCTTTCCTTCTGTGTTTTTTGCAGGAATGCGTGAGTGGCGTTCCATCCAGGCATTCCAGAACACGACCCGTTGTTCGTGGTTCAACAAAACGATACCAATGGTAACGGAGTCAATCGCACGTGCTAAGAGCGGTAATTTTGTTTCTGACATACACATGCCTCTGTCTACACGGCAACTGGTAAGATCATCTCACAGTAATCAGAAAGCCACACCAGTAAGGTAGCGGTCAATATGCTTACAAACATTTTCCATGGCAAGTGCATTCATTACGAAGGCAACATGGCCATCGATTCTTAGTTTCTCAAGAATAAAATCAATGCGTAAAATAAGAACCACATCGGCTTCTCTGCTTAATAAGACGAGCAGTTGTTCGCTGGTTCCAATATGATACTCTGGCAAAGAACCCTGCATTTCGGTTGAAAGAATATCCGCCATGGTTCCCATACATGAATTAAGAATAATATTTCCAATCTCGCTCATCGCCTCCTGTTCCATTTCAGTCAGTTGTTCCAGCGGAATTGACTCTCCCACCATCAAACGAACCAATTCCAGACTCTTGTCCTCAGGGAACATGAGGGTAACATCGGTATTGAATGCGCCGGAAAAACGTTGCGTAATACCACAAACGTTTCTGACACCCCCGCCGCTCAGCGCAACAGAGGCGTCGTGGATGTTGAGAAAATGGATGGATGGAACAGAAAGCACTATATCCTCACCCACCATCGCGCTCATGGCAGCCGCTGCACGTCCTACGCCTATGTTAAAAAGTTCCACAAGCGTATCATGCTGGATTTCTGAGAGAGTGAACATTAGGTCTCTTCCAAAATGGCGATCATTTGGTGAATCCTAATTTTTGTGATGGGTTTCTCAACAAAGCCAATGCCGAGTGTGGTGGCTCTCTGGCGTGTGCTCTCTTGGACATTGGCCGTGAGAAGGGAAATGTGTGCCAAGGGACACTCTTCACGCAACCGTTCTGCCGCTGCCACCCCCCCCATCCCTGGCATGTTCACATCCATCGAGATCAAATCTGGCACAAAGGTACGTATCTTTTCCAATGCCTCTTCGCCACTCGCAGCTTCTTCTAGGATCCAATCCTTGTGCTTCTCAAGGATCATGGCACGGATCATCATTCTCGATACTCTGCTGTCATCAACAATCAGGATCGTTTTAGGACTGCTCATCAGTGCCTCCAATCAACATGGCCGACTGTTAAATAACCCAAGTTGCCACCTATGACCACCATCAGAATCCTTCCAAGAGGTAATGGATTAATGTAGCCTTATAGTAACCCAAGTTTCCACCTATGACCACCATCAGAATCCTTCCAAGAGGTAATGGATTAATGTAGCCTTATAGTAATCAATCTATTGGTTGCCGATGGGGAAGTAAAATGGACGAGATGATTATAGTAACATATTGTATCTGCGATGATTTGTTGAAGGCGAGAGGATATCGTCAGGGAAGTCGCCATTTTTCGCGATACCCGACTGGGACATCCCAGTCGCCGTCGGGAGCGAATAATTGGCGACATGCCGTGCCTTCGGCGCCCGCGCCGCCCTGCGTCCGCCACGACTCGCCACTTCGCTGGCTCGCCATGGCTCCCACAAATGGCTTTACGCCGGGCTCGGTTGCCT
>CAIJYR010000070.1 GCA_903824965.1 uncultured Thiotrichales bacterium | reverse complement strand
TACAATATGTTACTATAATCATCTCGTCCATTTTACTTCCCCATCGGCAACCAATAGATTGATTACTATAAGGCTACATTAATCCATTACCTCTTGGAAGGATTCTGATGGTGGTCATAGGTGGCAACTTGGGTTATCTACGATTACAGGGAGTGTTGCACGATAGCGATCTTGTGTCGGCGGAGATTTATGATGCCAATAAGAAAGAGATTATTCATGAAGTGAGTGAGCGTGCTGCAATTGTGCCACAGGCTCTGTGGCAGCAGGCTGAAGATTTTCAAATACCAGTCGATCCAGCTTTTGTAAGATTCCATAACCAAGATCGAATGACGGCTATTGCCACTGTTCCTATCAAGGATCAATCCGGAAATATCAATGGCTACATAAAGGGTCTCTGCATCATAAGAGATGAGACGCTTCAAGAGATGAAGGAAGACATTCTAGGATCGATTGCAATCTCTATCATCTCAACGCTAGCAACGCTCATCGTTTTATTCCCGATTATCATCGCCTTGCAGCGGCAGGACGTTGTGCAGGCAAGACGCATCTTAGATGGAAATTTAGAGCTTTTGGAAGTGTTAGGAAATACGATCGCATATCGTGATTCAGACACGGACAGCCACAATTATCGTGTTACACTGTATGCGATTGGGTTGGCAGAGCATATTCATCTAGAAAAGGAGTTGATTCGTACCATTATTATTGGTTCTTTTCTGCATGACATTGGCAAGATTGGTATTACTGATGCCATTCTGCTGAAGCCTGGGAAATTAACCGACGAAGAATTCGATATTATGAAGACACACGTTAGTATTGGCGTGGAAATTTTGAAACGTTCGGTATGGGTTTCTCAAGCCATGGCCATCGTTTTATGTCACCATGAAAAATTTAATGGCACCGGTTATCCAAATGGCACTCAGGGAGCTTTGATCCCAACAGAAGCGAGATTGTTTGCCATTGTAGATGTCTTTGATGCGCTCACCACGCGCCGCCCGTATAAGGAGCCACGTTCCCTTGGGGACAGTATGGATATTATGCGCCGAGACAGTGGACGTCACTTCGATCCAGATATCTTTGTTCACTTTGAGGAAATAGCAGCACGGTTGCACCATGAGATTGGTGCTGCTTCGTACGAACAGCTAAGGGAACAGTTATCCTCCAAAGTTCATCAATACATGAATCTAGATATGAATTGTTAGATGACTATACTGAGAGAAAATATCGTTCCCTGCATGAGGAGTTAACCACTCTTTGAGTAAAGAGGAAGATTGGTTTCCTGTCATCCTTTTATGTCGCCTCGGCTATAAAACTCGATTGTAGAAAGGCAAGATCAAGATCACACCACCCTATCCCCCAGCCCCTTCCCCTGGAGGGTAAGGGGTTTAATGCCAAAATCAAAGATATCATAGGGGATATTGTAAAGTACCTTGTGTTATCGCGTCAGAAGTGCAACCCCGCGACCAGTCCAGATTCATCAAAAGAAGCCACCAGCAATGCCGGATTGATATGACGACGCGCCGCCGTGACCAGTGCATCTCCCAACGTATTGATCAGTGCGGTGTGTAATTCGGCATCCCCCGTTGCTGCGATATGGACTTGGGTATCGTAGGACAATTTGTCTCGCAGATGGGTAATCAGACCCAAAATCAGCCCACGATCGCCAAACTCTACGACGGCAATCTGTTTTTCGGAAGCAAGGGCAACGGTCACAATGTGTTGGAACACTTCCAGCGTGTGCGCTCTCACACGTCCGTGAAGGGCACGTATCTGGCTGATGATGCGATCCAGTAAGGACAGCGGCACTGAGGTCAACTTGTTGAGTCGTCCTTCTACATTGTTTCGTAAAAGCACTTGTTGTTCCAGCAGGGTGCGCTGTGCCAGTAGAACGCTTTGCAGACGATTGATCTCAGCCGTATAGTGTTCCTCCCTGTGGGGATCCCGCTCCCATCCCGTGCGATTGCGCTGTACGTCCGATTCGATGCGGCGGATTTCCTGCTCTTGGCTCTCTCGGAGTTGCTCGAAAATCTCGTGCAGACTCTGCAACACCATGACACGCGCCACCTGCGCTTGATCGCGTCGTGCTTCTAGTTGCGCCACAAGGGTGACAATCTCCTGGTTAAGACGTGTCTCGGCCGTGACAATTTCTCCCCCCATGTAAGGTGCCAGCGGCTCTCCACGCATGAGCGCCAAATACAACGTGGGTCGATGGTGTTCAATTTCTTGCTCCACCACCCCACGCGATTGGTTGATCGCAGCACGGGGGCCGGTGTTCAACTCTGCCTGTAGGTTGACCACTTGGACTTCGATGCGCTGCCCTTGTTGGGCACCGGCTGAGAGGTTTCCACGAATCTCATTGTTGACCGTTTCCATCACGGCACTCATGCCATCGCCCAGAATTTTCGCAGCCTGCATACCCGCCTGGGCCAACGCATGTAACGGATCCAGAATCCCCTGCGAGCGCAACCGACCTTGGGTGGCAATGATGGCCTGTTGGGTGACAAAATCCGGCGTACCCTGCAAGGACTCCACGAAGGCATGGGCGATCTCGGGATCATCCGAATCCATCAGGCGAGTTTGTACCCCAAAAGTCAGCAAAGTCGGATAGCGTCGCACAAAGGCACAAATCTGGCGACGAGCACGACTCCCCTGTTCTGCGAGGTGTGCGCGGGATTCTGCTGTACCTGGTGTAACAGCATGACGCCCCGCGAGCGACGCTTGTTGCACGACCACCAAAAGGCTATTCAGTCCGCTGACCAGCAAGCGTTCTTGGGCCTCCAATTCTTCCCAGAGGGGGCCGAGTAGCCAGGCACGCAGATCCGCTGAAAGGAACGTCCGTCCGTCGGGGATCTGGTTGTCGAGTAAGTAGAGTGCCTTCCAGATGGTATCGGTTCCACACAAACGCGCAAGACCCATCCGAGCGAGAATGCGATCCGCCTTCGCCGAGAACCCTTCTGGGGAGGTATCGGCAATGTCGGCCAACGCAATCGGTCGCCCATCTTCCAGACGCTGGTGGAAATATTCCGCAAACTGCTGTAGCAGAACCCGCAAATCTTGCGGATCTGGGTGGGCGTCCTCTGTGTGACGGTCGATCATAAGCCGGTTCCTGGTTTAGTGGATGAACAATTTTACGGCCAAATACAGAGCGATGAGGAGCACACCTGCTCCTACGGCCAGGGTTCCGTACCGCAGTTTCTCCACCGACGCATTCAGATGCTGTAAAGCTGCCTGTGTCGTCTGTTCGGTGGAAGAGGATTTGTCCAGTGCTTGGGCCAATGCGTGATCGATGGCGACACGGGCGGCATTCTCTGCGGTGGTTCGCGCCAGCGGTTCCACCATGCTGGAAGCTACCACGGACATGGTTCGATGGACGCTTTGGCGGAAGGATTCACTCTCTAGGAAGGCTGCAACCGCCTGTGCCACCGCAGAAGGTATCTCGTGTGCGAGTTGTGCATCCCGGTGTGTCTTGGCTTCTGCGAGAATGCCCGGCACCATGCTCTTGACCACCGAACTGGCGACTGGTTGCAACAGGGTTTCGGCCATGCGTGTGATGGTGGCTTGGACAGTCTGATCGGCGATCGCTGTGACCCGTTCTGCCACCAGTTCGGGCACCCATTTGAGCACCAAGTTGCGTGCGACTTCTGAGGTGGTTTGTGCAGCCGCTTCACGGATATGCTCGTGTGAAAGTTCGCTAACCACTCGTTCTGCGACCTGGCGGGCGCTCTCGGTGGCGACCCGTCGGGCAGTTTCTTCGGAGGCGAGGATCAGTTGCTGTGTCTGATCATCCATGCGGGTGTTGCTGGTCTCGGTTGCGTCCTGCGTCCAATGGTTCGCCAGTGCTTGTATCCGATTTTCCATCCGGGCTGCGAGATCCTGCTCCGCTGCAGCGAGTGCTTCGTGTATCCATCGATGGATTTGGTCTTCCGTGATCTGCGTTGGGGCGTGCGCTTCTTTCGTCGGTGTCGGTGCTGCTGTGAGGGCGGGAGGCAGATCCGCCAACACCTGTATCAGATGCTCCATCGCGGGTGGTTTCGGGAGAAACGCATTGGCACCCTGCACACGGGCTTTGGCCCGATCAGCCTCGGTATCGTTGGACGAACACATGATGATCGGTAGACGGGCAAACGCACCTTGGGCACGGATCGCTGCGGTGGTCTGATAACCATCCATCCCCGGCATCATGATATCGATGAAAACCACATCTGGTGGCGGGTTGGCACCCAGGTAGACCAGTGCCTCTTCTCCCGAACCAACAGCATGAGAGGAAATCCCTCGTTCCTCTAGCATTTTACCGAGTTTAAAACAAACCAATTTGGAATCATCCACAATCAATGCCTGACGGACGTCCATCGGAGGATCTCCTCTCTGAGTCTTAAGGGGTGCAAAATGCCCAACGCCCCTTTTGGGACGTACTGAGGTATTATCAGCATTTTTCGGGGCAGTCACACGGCCCCGTTTGGGAAAATTTCTCTTCGCGCAACACTGCACCCACCACCCGCCTGACCCGGACACCATGACCCACAGCATTGAACAGCGCATTGCAGACGATCTCGGTATTCCTCTGCACCAGAGCACCGCCGCGATCCGACTCTTGGACGAAGGATCCACCGTCCCCTTTATTGCCCGCTACCGCAAGGAAGCCACAGGCAGTTTGGACGATACCGTTCTGCGTGGCCTGGAGGAACGACTGCATTACTTGCGTGAACTGGATGAACGACGCGCCGTGGTGCTTGCCTCCATCACCGAACAGGGCAAACTGACCGAAGCACTCGCAGCGGCCATTGATGCGGCTGATACCAAAACCCGTCTCGAAGACCTGTACCTGCCCTACAAGCCCAAGCGTCGTTCCAAGGCACGCATAGCACGGGAAGCTGGGCTTGCGCCCCTCGCAGAGGGTCTGTTGGCCGATCCAAACCAAGAACCCGAACGCATGGCTGCGCTGTATGTGGATCCTGAAAAGGGGGTAGCGGATCCTGCGGCGGCTCTGGAGGGCGCACGCCACATCCTGATGGAGAACTTTTCCGAGGATGCGGAACTGTTGGGCCGACTGCGTGACTATCTGTGGGAACACGCCTCCCTGGAATCCAAGGTCGTCGAGGGCAAAGAGCAAGAAGGTGCGAAGTTCTCGGATTATTTCGAGGGCCGTGAGAGCCTGAAAACCCTCCCCTCGCACAGGGTATTAGCCCAACTGCGGGGACGCAATGAAGGCATACTGCACATCACCGTCTCTCACACCAATCAAAAGGGAGAGGATTTTGGATCGGTGTGCGAGGCGATGGTGTATGCGCGGTTTGGGCTACGGGAGGCAGGTCGTCCAGCGGATCGTTGGCTGCTCGACACCGCACGGTTGGCGTGGCGGGCCAAAATATCGCCCCATCTCTCCCTGGAGGTCATGAACCACTTGCGCGAACAAGCCGAGGAAGAGGCTATTCGGGTCTTTGCGAGCAATCTCCACGACCTGCTGTTGGCGGCTCCAGCGGGTGCACACACCATCCTCGGACTCGATCCTGGTCTGCGTACCGGCGTGAAGGTCGCGGTCGTCGATGCTACAGGCAAGATCGTGGACACAGGCACGATTTACCCGCACGCGCCCCGCAACGACTGGGAAGGGAGTCTACGTACCCTGGCCATGCTCTGCCAAAAACACCGTGTCACCCTCCTCAGCATCGGCAACGGTACCGCTTCTCGTGAGACGGATCGTCTAGCGTCTGATCTTATACAGCGGCATCCTGCCCTGGCGCTCAAAAAAGCAACGGTTTCTGAGGCAGGGGCATCGGTTTATTCTGCCTCGGAGTTTGCGGCACGGGAACTGCCCGATCTCGATGTTTCTTTGCGTGGTGCTGTCTCCATTGCACGGCGTCTCCAAGATCCTCTCGCAGAATTGGTCAAAATCGACCCCAAGGCCATCGGGGTAGGTCAATACCAGCATGACGTTTCGCAAACTCGTTTGGCCAAAACCCTCGATGCCGTCGTAGAAGATTGCGTAAACGCCGTGGGGGTAGACCTCAATACCGCTTCTGTGCCCTTGCTTGCGCGGGTGGCGGGACTCTCCCCTAGCATTGCACAGAACATCGTGGAACTACGGAACACCCGTGGCCCGTTTCAAAACCGTCAGCAGTTGTTGACGGTACCTCGCTTGGGGGCGAAAACTTTCGAGCAGGCTGCGGGTTTTCTGCGTATCAGGGGCGGCACCAGTCCTTTGGATACCTCTGCGGTTCACCCAGAGGCATATCCGGTGGTGGAACGCATTGTGAAGCGCACAGGTCGACCTGTGCAGCGCCTTTTGGGGGATGCTGCGTTTTTGCGCACCCTGAAACCGGTCGACTATACCGATGAGCGGTTTGGGCTGCCTACCGTGACGGACATCCTTCGGGAACTAGAAAAACCAGGGCGAGATCCTCGGCCTACGTTCCAGACTGCCACGTTTAAGGACGGTGTCAATGAGATCAAAGACCTCACCCCTGGGATGATGCTCGAAGGGATCGTCACCAACGTCACCAATTTTGGGGCTTTTATCGATGTGGGTGTACACCAGGATGGTCTTTGCCACATCTCTGCCATGTCCCAGAAGTTCATCAAGGATCCCCGTGAGGTCGTCAAAGCAGGAGACGTGGTGCAGGTGCGGGTCGTAGAAGTCGATGTGCCACGCAAACGCATTGCACTCAGTATGCGCCCTGAGGAACCTACGCGTCCTGAGGTCAAGCCCACAACCGCCGCCTCTCCACGCCCAGCACCCACCAAAGAGGGACAGAAGCGGGCGCGTCCCGCTGCCGCTACAGCAGAGCCTGTCCAAAGTGCGCTTGCGGATGCGTTTGCTCGCGCACAGCGTCGCCCTTGATCCGCGCTGTCTTGCCTGAACGACGACCATGGGTATCGTAAAGCGTTGGCTTGGAGGATTGGTCTCCGTCGTGTTTGCGCTGCTGTCGGCGGCCATGACGTTGACCGCGCTCGCAATGGTGGCGGTGGTCGCTGTGTATCTGCATGTGGTGGAGGATTTGCCGGATCCACAGCGGTTGCGCGAAGTGCACCTACAGGTACCCTTGCAGATTTACAGCGCAGACGGACGGTTAATGGCCGAAATGGGAGAGAAACGGCGCATTCCGCTGCATCTGGCGCAGATACCCCAGAAACTCATTCAAACGGTCTTGGCGGTCGAGGACGATCGTTTTTTTGAGCATCCCGGGGTGGATTGGCAGGGGTTGGTACGTGCAGCACTCAACTTGTGGCACACGGGCGTCAAAGGACAAGGGGGCAGTACCATCACAATGCAGGTTGCCCGCAATTTTTACCTTTCTCCTGAGAAGAGTTATCAGCGCAAGATAAAAGAAGTGTTCTTGGCGATGCGGATTGAGCAGATATTGACCAAAGAAGAAATTTTGGAAATGTATCTGAATAAAATTTATTTTGGCAATCGTGCCTATGGTGTGGGGGCTGCGGCGCAGATTTACTATGGCGTACCCGTTGAGTCGCTGACCCTTCCTCAGATGGCGACGATTGCCGGTTTGCCCAAAGCCCCCTCCCGAAACAATCCCATCACCAATCCAGCACGTTCGTTGGCGCGTCGTGCGTACGTGTTGAATCGACTCATGACGTTGAATAAAATCGATGCTGCCGCCTACCACGATGCCATGAACACGCCCGAAACCGCACGCATTCATGGGCCAGAAATCCAAGTGGAGGCACCCTATCTTGTCGAAATGGTACGCGCAGAACTGATCGCAAAATACGGGGAAGAGAGCACCTACACCAATGGGTTGCGCGTCATCACCACGCTGGATCCGGCACGCCAGCGCGATGCGGATACGGCCTTGCGGGAGGGATTGTTGGACTATGAGGAGCGTCACGGGTACGCAGGGCCAGAAGGACACGCGATCGACACGTTAAACCCAAAACACACAGCAGCAGTGCTTGCACACTACCCTGCCATCGCGGGACTGCCACTCGGACAAGTGGTTGTGGTCGAAGGACGCACGGCGCAAGTACAAGTACAGGGACAGGGTCTTGTTTCGTTGGATTGGGTGGGCCTGTCGTGGGCGCGTCGACGTACTGCGGAGGGGTGGCTGCGAGCGATTCCACACCAGGCATCGGAGGTGGTGCAGGTAGGGGATGTGGTGCGCCTACACCAGACCCCCGAAGGAAAATGGCGTTTGGCACAGCGTCCCGAAGTCGAGGGTGCGCTGGTCTCCCTCAATCCTCAGAACGGTGCGATCCTTGCGCTGACGGGCGGGTATGATTTTGCTGCAAGTAAATTCAACCGCGCTGTGCAAGCCGCACGTCAACCGGGTTCAAGTTTCAAACCCTTTGTGTATGCGGCGGGACTGGAGTTTGGGTACACGCCTGCGAGTGTTTTTGACGATGCACCGTTCTTCAAAGAGCTGCCTGGAATGCCTGCGTGGCATCCTGAAAATTATGATGGTCACTACCGTGGCCCCACTCGCTTACGCGAAGCTTTGGTACATTCCCTGAACATGGTATCGATTCGTCTGCTGGACGCCATTGGCGTCCATTATGCCATTGATTATGCAACCCGTTTTGGTTTCCCACGAGAGCGTATACCCCATAACCTGACCTTGGCGTTGGGCACTTTGGTAGCGTCTCCGTTGGAAATGGCGAATGCGTATGCGACATTTGCCAACGGTGGTTATCGAGTCAATGCATATTCGATCCACCGTATCACGGACAACAACGGTAATTTGATCTTCCAAGCTACTCCGCCGACCGTTTGTCCCACCTGTCCTGAAGGGACGGATCACGAGGGTACGAAGGGGCCGGACGGTTTTCCGGTGGCGGTGCGTGTTGTGGATGCACGTAATGTCTATTTGATGAATTCGATGTTGCGGGACGTGGTTCGTCGGGGTACGGCGACGCGTGCGATGCGTCTTGGACGTTCAGATCTGGCGGGTAAAACCGGTACCACGAATGATGTGTGTGATACATGGTTTTCCGGTTTCAACAGCAAGGTGTTGGCAACCGTGTGGGTGGGATATGACCACATGGACTCCCTAGGGGATGGGGAAACCGGCGGGAGGACTGCGCTACCCATCTGGATGGACTATATGGCGAAGGCTTTGCGGGGTGTTCCCGAAGATCCCTTTGTGGAGCCGCCGGGTATGGTCACGGTGCGCGTTGACAGCCGCACGGGGTATGCGGCCAGTGGGAAAGGCAGTGGATATTTGTTGGAAACCTTTCGTGAGGATCATGTTCCGACGCGCCGCCCTGTGGCGAAAACCAACGAGGGTCATGCGAGCGACCATCCCGAGGTCGGAGACGCGCCACCGTTTCTCGAACCTCCGCCTCAACCCATGCCAGAGCAATTGTTCTAGGGGGGGGGAGCAAGACGCAGCGTCATGAAGACCGTTTTGGAAACATCGAATCCCCAGACTGCCTCCGACCGTCGCACCTCCAAGAGCGCCTCCGTCAGATCTTCTTCTTTGATCGGTTGAAAACCTAGGCGGGCGTAGTAGGGAGCGTTCCACACCACATCCATAAAAGTGGTCAAACGGATTTCGTTATACCCACGACCAAGACACCACTCTTTTACCGCTTCGATCAACTGACGGCCAATGCCTCGTCTTCCGTACTTCGGATGTACATACAGTTCTGTTAGGAATCCTTGGCAACCAATTTCTTCTGCCAGCGCGAATCCAAGCAGATTCTCATGATCATCAATCGCTACATAGATGACTCCTTCTCTCAGGAATCGCCTATACTTCGCTTGATCATTGGGGATATTCTCTGCCAATGCAAAGTGTATCGTCTCTTTAAACAGGAGGGATGCTTCTCTTTCTACCTCAAACAGTGCTGGTAATTCATCCGCACGGGCCAACCGGACAAAACAATCGTTAGATATAGGTGAGTTTGACATACTTCGATGAGAATAATGAGAAATTCTGTACATTTACTCAACCACAATGAGTTTCGGATTCTCTGCCGATAATACACGCGCTTGTGTTTCTTCATACACAACGGTATCAATCAGAAAAGTCCCGAAGATACTCTCGAAATTGGTTACCATTCCAGTCTCGAAAAATCCTTCAGGGGCTTCTTCTTCGACTGTGAAAACAAAGTCCCCTACCCAATCAGGTGGGAAACTGATACCCAATTCATAACCACCAACCCACTCTCGTAAAGACCAGATGTTTCTTTCTTCATAATATGCACGAAGCATCCTGTTTACCTCTGCAACAGACACCCCTGCTTTTGCGTTCTTGCGTAACACCTCAAAAGCACCCCCCGCTGCTTCGTACAAGGAAACCAAAGTCTCGTCGGGTTCGCCAAGATAATAAGCGCGTGCCTTGTTAGCATGATAACGATGCACAACACCGCAGGGATCCATGACCACCAAATCACCTTTGCGGATCACACGTCGAGAAGGCAGGCCGTGAAAGGACGCCAAAGGGCCAGATTGCAATGACAACATCAGTGCAGCCTGTTCTCCGCCTGCTTTCATCATTGCATAGTTGACTTCCGCTGCCAGGTCTAATTCTGTGATGCCGGGTCTTAAATGATTTTGTAACGCTTGGTGTCCTGTTTCAACAATGCGATACGCCTGTTCAATGATGGCGATCTCCTGCGGCGATTTTATACGCCGTACTTTTCGCATGATGGAGCTTCCGTTCACAACTCGGTTGCCCTTCGCAACAAAGGCTTGTTCTAAGGACTCGCTGATGAGGCGATTGGGTCTGTAATGAGAAAGTTCCAGCCCAACCGTCCCCCCCAACCAGCCTTCGGCGGAGAGTTCATCGATCAGAAAAGAAATAGAATCGATGGACAATGTTGGATAGATGCGAATATCTTGAAGAACAGACGACTGTTGTAGAAGGTGTTGTTCATCTACGATGTCAAAATGAATAGGCAGTTCATGATTGACATGCACAGCGGTACCAGAAAGCGCAGACCAGATCTCCGGAGAATTGCCCTGATACCAATTTGCCTGGTGCCCGTGTAGATAACAGATCCCCTCCGGCCACATCACGAACAGCAAATCAATACCCTCTTCAGACATTGCCACCCGTACACGATGCACACGATCGCGGTATTCAGCAATCGAAAAAGGAATGTGTCCCTGGTTCAATTCAGTTATCTTCATCGCCTACCTTCTATGCAAGGAGCTGTTGTGCTGTTATCGCTACACACGTTCTAAAAGCGCCGCATAAAAACCGTCCGTACCATGCCGATGAGGATAGAGACGCATGGCAGGTGCATCCTCAGGACATTCACAGGCAATCCCAAAACGTTTTGTCATCGACAGCGGGGAAATTGCCACAAATTCAGGATGCTCAGCAAGGAAATGCGCCACAACCGCTTCGTTCTCTTCCCGCAAGAAGCTACAGGTAGCATAAACCAGTCGTCCACCAGGGCGCACCAGAGTGGCGGCCGCATCCAGAATCCGTTGCTGTTCGGCCGTGAGTGCTGCAAGATCATGGGATCGCCACTTGATGTCGGGATTGCGGCGCAGGGTACCCGTTCCGCTACACGGCGCATCCACGAGCACGCGATCTGCTTTGCCGCACAGTGCAAGAATCGAACGTGCATCCAAGGCATCGACACGAGCAATGCGCACCTTCCGCAGTCCTGCCCGTTCCACACGCACTCGGAGCTGATCCAGTCTGCGTGACGCAGAATCGAACGCATAGAGACTGCCAGTATCGTCCATCATAGCGCCAAGATGTAAGGTTTTTCCTCCCGCGCCCGCGCAAAAATCCACCACGACCTCATGGCGACGGGGAGCAAGCAGAAGCGCAATCAGTTGGCTGCCTTCGTCCTGGATTTCTATCCCTCCATGACGATACAAATCATGCTCGCCCAACGAAACCCGCGCAGACAAACGCACACCAACTGGAGAAAAAGGGCTGGGGACAGCCTCGATGCCGTCCTCGTGCAAGATACGTATGACCTCTGATCGGGTGGTGCGCAGTGTATTCACCCGAAGATCCAACGGTGCCTGTTGGTGAAGGGCTGCGGCAAGACTCCCCACTTCCCCCTCTCCAAGCACAGTCGTCAGCGAATCATAAAGCCAATCGGGCAGATCCGCTGCCACCGCAGGGGGGGGTATCGTCGTACACAGTTCTGGCAAATGATCTACGCTAGGATCAAGGGCAGCACGTACCTCTTTGCTTTGCCAAGCGCCGCTTAGCAACATCCATGCAGCGACTCGTGTACGGCTTTCCGCCTTGGTCAGGTGCCAATCGGGTCGTTCCGGTTGACCTAAGGCATACCCAAGAGAACGCAGGTGACGTAGGCAGTTATAGACGATGTCGGCAACGGCGGCACGATCGCGGCTTCCGAATCGGGCGTGGTCTTGGAAATAACGAGGCAATGCTTGATCTACTTCCTGCCCACTGGTGCGCACGGCATACAACAAATCGGCTGCAACCGTCAGCAGGTGTTGAAGAATCATGTTGAAAACCTTGATGGTAGGTAACTACTCCGGTATGCAAACATACCTGCAACCGATGACAGGCGCTCGTTTTGTGTGTTTCAGTGAAGCTCACTGCCGCTCTGTGGAGGTTGTGTTGGTTCGGGTAACGGTTCGGAGGTAGGGTGTGTGATAAGGCGTATCGCTTTCTTCTTGCGATCGTTACGATGTGCCAACCTTGGTAGATTCGCAGTCACAAAGGCTGTGAAACCACCGAAGATATACAAAACCAGCGCCCCAGACAACCCAAGCCCCATGGTCAGCACAGCAACGGCACCGAGCGCACCAGGTATCATGGTGGCGTAGTATCCCTGCTTGCGGTTTTTGGCCAATTCATCCGCAAAATCGAATAGACTACCCAACTGTTTCAGCGTCCGATCCATAAGGATAATCCCTGCAGTATCTAGTGCAGCATCCGAGGATCCATGGATCGATATCCCAACATTGGCCGTTTTCAACGCAACCGCATCGTTGATACCATCGCCGATAAAGCAAATGGATTTTCCTTCGGTGCGTAATCTCTGAATAATGCTTGCCTTTTGATCAGGCAGTACATTGGCAAAGTAATGGGGAATCTCTAACTGTCCGGCCAGGCGTTTGGTCGGTTCGTCGTGATCCCCTGATACGATGTACAAATCCAGTCCACGTGCTTTGAGCTGGGTAATAACCCCATAGACCTCTGGTCGTATCATGCTGTGCATTTCAAAGGCACCCACCAGCCTATGGTCATAGGCCATATAGACCAGAGAGAATCCGTGATGGTCACAATAAGCCTGTATGGATTCTATCTCTGTTGGATCGCGAACCACCACGCATTCGTTCTTCATGAACCGTGCGCTGCCTAAATGAATCACCTTGCTCTCACAGGTCACTTTTAGGCCATAGCCAATCTCATACGCAGCTTCATCCAGTTGGGCGGGAGAAATACCCTGCGCCTCGGCTGCTGCCAGGATAGCATTTGCAATCGGATGCGACTGACGCGCTTCCGCTGTTGCGGCTATACGCAACAATTCCTTTTCGGAGAGATCCCCTAGCGTGTATATCCGTCCCAATTCTGGTTGGTCTAGGGTGAGGGTGCCGGTTTTGTCGAATACAATGGTATCCACGCCCTTTAACAATTCCAGGGTACGGCCATCTTTGACCAGGATACCCCGTTCTGCGGTGAGATCCAAATAATTTAAGATTCCGACAGGGCCACTCACACGATTGAGGTCAGACAGGTTACATCCAACCAACGCAAGCCCCCCAAATGGGCCAATAAACGGGATACTCGCACAACCCGCGAGCAGGGTCGGCCCTGCTAGTTTATTTGAGATTTGGATAGCTTCCTGTTCGACAGCGTTGGTATAGTCCTTGGTGTTGTCCAGTATGCGTTGGATATTAGCGGCTGTTGTTTGTGCACCTGTCTTGTCCACGCGAACGAACAGTTTACCCGCAACCAGGGTTGTGGAAGCCAGCACCGTATCGCCCACCACCTTTTCTACGGGATGCGACTCACCAGTGAGGGTACGCTGATCGATGGTCGCAATACCACGGATAATCGTGCCATCAATGGGAACAAACTCGCCCGCTTGCAGGACGATGATATCACCTGCTTCGAGTGACTCAAACGGGACTTCAACCTCTGTCTCTTCACGCGCAAGCCAGACATGGCGTGGGTTTTCACCAAACAGATGCTCCAAGCGGTGTTTGGAGCGTGTCTGTGTCTGATGCACCAGTTTGAGTCCGTAGAAATAAACTCCCGAACAGACAGACGCCAACAGGTAGTAACCACGTAGCATACTCACGACCACAAGCAGGGAGTCAATCTGGCTTGCGTGTGTTCGACGCTCGATAAAAGTCTTCTGGAACGCTGTGTCCAGCAACGGCAGCATTGCGTAACTGAGTATAGCAACAGGGACGATCCGTGCCGCTGGCAAGAAATACCCCACAACGGAAGCCGCTGTTGCAACACCCGCCAAGGTCAGCGCATGATCGACTGCGGGTTCGGGCAAAATCTGTGTGGGGGGTGGCGTGGTAGGTTCAGCACCAGCAGACGCCTCTAGGTTGGGTTTGGTTGCTTCGCTTTCTGCATCGTCCGGCGGGGGCAACGCGAGCGCAGGCCGCTTGAGGTTTTGCAACAGCGTCCGCGCACCTGAATAAGCAACGCTGCCCAGGATGATGAGGGCTGGCAACATACTGCGGCTCCGAAAGGGGTGCAATGCAACGAGCGTGAGCAATGACCACGGGTGCATTCACTGTACAGTAGAGAACACTCCGTGTCACCTACTACCCGCGTGTGGCTTTCGAGTCAGTCCCTCTCCAAGCCCATTCGGAGCGGGATTGGGGAAGCGGTTGATCTTTTGACTTGTCATTCCTTTATTGTATCCTTATCTTTCCAGCATGAAAGCAGGTGCACTATGTTGATGCGAACGATCGTCATGACTACCTTGGCCCTGTATCTATTCGGTTGCGCTGCGTTCTTTCCGCAAACACAACATAAGCAATTTGGCAGTGTTGTGGATTATCTTTATGGCGAGAAAGCAGACCCGGTAGAGATGCATCCCGATGTGACGACATTGCATATACCAGTACGGGTCGCTCTTGCCTTTGTGCCATCACAATCTTGGACGAATGGAGACATCTCAGAGGAAGAACGCTTGCGTTTGTTAGAGAGGGTGAGATCGGCCTTTGAGGGCCGTTCATTCATTGCTACCATGGAATTGATTCCAAGCGCCTATCTGAAATCACATGGTGGTTTTGCGAATCTAGATCAGATCGCACGTATGTTCAATGTTGATGTTGTTGTACTTTTATCCTATGATCAGGTTCAGTTTAACGATAGCAATGCCCTGTCTGTTCTGTACTGGACTATCCTTGGTGCATACATCATTCATGGCGATCAATACGACATTCAGACGATGCTAGATGCGACCGTATTGGATGTGCATAGCCATAAATTGTTATTTCGCGCACCTGGGGTCTCCAGTATAAAAGGGGCTGCCGCGCTTGCGACCTTTAGCGCACGCAGTCGCGCCGCCCGATTAGAAGGATACAACCAGGCATTGGAGCAACTCATACCGAATCTCCAAAAAGAACTGGAAGGCTTTCGTGAACGTATCAAGGAAAAGACCGACAGTACGATACAAATCCAATACCGTGAGGGTTATCAAAACCAGAGTAGTGGTACATCCGGTGGTGGCGGTTCCTTTGATATTTTCACACTCCTTCTTTCTTTGGTGGGTGTGGTATTATTTGCGCGTAGACGCGTTTCTCAGTCGGTGTAACATTGTTTCATCATGGTGCTACATTGCCTGCGCTGTTGCTCGGTATAGGCGCTTTGTTTGTTTGGGGCGTGGATGCTGGCGATGTGCTGCGTTATGAGCGTACCGCCATCCTAGATGGTGCTGTTTGGCGCTTACTCACCGGACACCTCGTCCACCTGAATGGATATCATCTTGGATGGAATCTTGCTGGTCTCACAGTCGTATGGGCATTGTGTGGCCGTGCATTGCCCACGGCTGCTTGGCGGAGAATCACGCTGCTATGTGCCACAGGTATCAGCCTATGCCTGTTGGTTTTGAGTCCCGTGATCGCATGGTATGAGGGTCTGTCGGGTTTACTGCATGGTTGGCTTGTTGCTGGTTCCATCGCTAACCTGATGGCTGGATTACGAATAGACGGCGGTGTGATGCTTGCGGTATTGACGGCTAAACTCCTTTTTGAGCAATGGCATGGCCCTTTAGGGAGCAGTATGCTCATGACAAAGGGGCCGATCGTTGTTGATGCACATCTGTATGGTGCACTGAGTGGCATCATGGCCGTATGGCTAGAAACCAACATCCAGAAGAAACGATCAAAATCGTAAGCTGGAAGGATCAACTATCCATCGGTTTTCTTAGGCGCTCATACCGATGGGCTGATCACTCGTGGCTTGAGCGGGTTGATCCCTGGATTCAAGCTTGAAGTGCAACAGTGCAGTGTTCGGATTGTAACGCATTACTAAACACATTAAAAGGTGTTTCAAATCGGAGACACTTTCGTGGTCGGTGATTGAGGAATTCCTGTGCTTTCTTGACGGCTTGTTTTGTGATGCATTTGAGGTTCATATCCTTTGGGAAGAACTGACGAATCAGACCATTCATATTCTCATTGGCACCACGTTCCCAAGAAGAATATGGGTGTGCAAAGTATATCTCGGCATTCAGTGCTTTCGCGATGCGTTCGTGCTCGGCAAACTCCTTGCCGTTGTCGTTTTTAATCGTATGAACGTGGGCAGCAAGGGGTTTGAGTAGCGAAATCATTGCATCCGCTACGACAGACGC
>CAIJYR010000069.1 GCA_903824965.1 uncultured Thiotrichales bacterium | reverse complement strand
GAAAGACTTATGGCTCCTATCGCTGCGACATCCGAGGTGTTCAGAGCACCGATCTGCGTGCTTCTCAGGGCATCGATCTGCACAGAGGTCAATGCAGCGATCTGATACGAAGTCAGTGCGCCGATTTGGGTGGTTTTGAGGGCACCCAACTGGAGGCTGCTCAAGACAGCGATCTGGTCAGTGCTCAGTACACCCATCTGGGTGGTGGTCAAGGCGGCGATCACAGCGGTGCTGAAGGCAGAAAGACTTATGGCTCCTATCGCTGCGACATCCGAGGTGTTCAGAGCACCGATCTGCGTGCTTCTCAGGGTAGCCGTCTGCAACGAGGTCAATGCAGCGATCTGCTCAGTGCTCAATACACCCATCTGGGTTGTCGTCAAGGCGGCGATCACAGCGGTGCTGAAGGCAGAAAGACTTATGGCTCCTATCGCTGCGACATCCGATGTGTTCAGAGCACCGATCTGCGTGCTTCTCAGGGCAGCCGTCTGCAACGAGGTCAATGCAGCGATCTGGTACGAAGTCAGGGCGCCGATCTGAGTGCTTCTCAGGACACTGATCTGCACAGAGGTCAATGCGGCGATCTGATTGGTCATCAGCATACCCATCTGCGTTGTCGTCAAGGCTGCGATCACAGCGGTGGAGAAATAAGGTATTTGTGTCGTGGTAAAAGCTTGTAGTTGGGCGGTAGTAATGAGCAGTAGATCGCTCGTCGTCACTGTGGCAATTTGCATCGTGGAGAGTGCTGCAATTTGATCCGTCGTTACGCCCTTGATCCAAGATGCAGTCGATGACATGTCGTACTCCGTATGAAATCCGGTTCGATCATGAATCGGGATATCGGTACTGAAACCTATCGGGTGACTGTGAAGGTGAGCGAGACCGATGGGGCACGCATCCATTGTGCATTGCCCGCTTGCGCCGCCGTAATGGTACAACTCCCCGCAGCAAGGCCCGTGATAGTGCTGCCATTGGTACCACCCGTTGTACAGATACGCGGCGTGGTGGAGGTAAAAGTCACTGGCAATCCAGAGGGGGATGTTGCGCTGACGGTTGCGACCCCCTGTGCCGCGAGTTTGGCTGGGATCACTCGGAGAGTGCCGATGGTCTGATGACCGGGATTGATCTGGACGCTTCCGATTTTTTGTGGGGCGGAAGCATAACGGGCATTACCTACCTGGTTGACTGCGATCATACACAGTCCAACCGCGACGGGATGTAGCGTGTTGCCAGAGAGGGTGCAGGTTTGCAGAGTGGTGGAACTGAAACTGACGGCCAATCCCGAGGTGGCTGTAGCGGTCACGGTAGCACTGCTACCCACCGAGGGCGTGAGGGGATTTACACCAATACCGCCGATCGTCTGCGGGTTTTTTGTGATGATCGTGATGCGACTGATCACCTGGAGTGCGGCGCTGTATTGGCTGTTGCCCGGTTGGTTTGCGGCAATCGTACAGGTACCGCTTGCAACGCCTGTGATTGTGCCTCCGTTTACGGTGCAGATCGACTGCGTGGTTGAGGTGAAGGTTACAGGCAATCCTGAAGTGGTCGTAGCCCGCACTGTGGCTGTACTGCCAATCAAAAGGGTAGTTGCACTGAAGGTGACGGTAGCGATGGTTTGCGGCATGGGACTCGCAAAGGGGGTCACAGGATTCGAGGGGGCCGATGCACCACTTCTCCCTGCCGTGTTGGTTGCGGTCACGCTGAAGGTATACGTGGTGCCATTCGTGAGACCTGTGACGGTGATGGGACTGGCACTGCCGCTTGCGGTCAGATTGCCAGGACTTGCAGTCACCTGGTAGCTCGTGATGGCACTGCAACCGTTGTTGGTGGGGGCGGTGAACCTAACCGTTGCCTGGAGAGAACCAGCGGTCGCCATGCCGATACCGGGCGCGTTGGGCAACAATGCTGTGCTCGCCTGTGTAAACCCACGGATCGAAAGGCTCGCGTTCGGATAGATCGAAGTTACATCTGTCCAGTGTGTCCCGTCACTGCTGAGGTAGCCGTGACCGGCACTGGCCGATGCGGATCCATCGTAGCCAGGGATTCGTGTTTCCAGTGGCACAGGGAGTGTGTAGTTCGGTGTGTTAAAGCGGACAACGATCGCGAAGAGCTGTCCGGCCACCAAAGGCACAGGCCGCGACAACACAACCGTATGATAACCCGCATAGGGAAAGGAACCAGTGGTGTTCACCGTTCGGTTCTCCAGCGTACCCGTCGTGGGTGTGCCAGAGAGATTGGTGTAAATAGAAATCGCGTAGCTGGTTTGTAGGGTAGGCGTGTAAAAAGCAACGGCCTGTAGATTCTCATTAGACACTGCCTTAAATACATTGGCACCAAAGGCCGTGTCAGTATCGTATCCCGTAGACTCGGTCATTCCGAATGGATCGTAGAGATACGCATGTACATAATTACGGATGCTTTGTGGTACACGAAAGACATGTGCATCCGTGAGGTGGAGATCATAATAGGAAATATAAAAATAGCCCTTGTCGCCCCACGAAGTACCCCACTGATTCTTGGCAATGAAAGCGCCATTGCCTTGGGGGGGCGTACTGAAATTGGTGGCCAAATAATGATCGTCCCATCCCACCAGCGCAACTTCATGATTGGCGGATGGTGATCCGTCATAATGATAGGCATAGGTGGTTGGATTCCAAGAGTCCGATGCGGCTCCACCAGCGGCGGTATCGTCCATGTAGAGAGCGATGTCTATAGCACCGTAGTTCTGCAGTGCATATTTATAGTTGTCGTTGTCGCTTGCATTGGTTCTGTCGGGCAGAAAAAGCACTTCTTGCATATGCACACGCAGGGAGAGACCCGCAACAGACGTTCCGGCTGTTCCTGTATACGGGTCGTCGGCATTGTAGACCAACCCGGCAGCCAGTGAATCGGCGTTCCCCCAGCGCGTTTGGTAGGCGGTTGCGATGTCCCCATTGCCGCCCACACAGGGTGCATTCTCGAATCCGTGGCGAACATTTTGGTGATTCTCAGAAAAACGGTAGCTACCGAGGCCACCCACGAGTGCGTTCGATTCTGCAGAGGCAATCGTCGAAAAAGACCAACAATCGCCGCAGGAACCTTGATCTTGAACGGGTGTAACACGGCCAAGTGATCGCAAGTCGAAGGAGGCCGGATAACTCGCTTGGGTATGCGTGCTCTTCGCGAACGCTGGCTGTAAACCAAGCATGTGCGAGCGGTTGATTGGCGACGGCAAATACCCTTTGGCATGTTCTGTAGATGCGCCTCCCAAGGCAGCTTTTCGGGGTACGTTACGTGCATCCAGCGTGGTGGCTGGAGGGGCTGGCGAAAAGGCGGGGTTGATAGGTGCGAGGTGCAGCACCGACGCTGGATCCATGGTTGCGGGATCTTCGGCCATGGCTTGGGCAGTCACACCGAGCAGTACCCAAACAAACATCCAGATCAGGGCGATCATGGGGCTGCCTTTTTAGATTTCTGTGCCTTCAAGGGTAAGCGGGCACCCACAAGGGCACTGTGAAATAATCACCCCGTGGCTGCTGAACCGTTGGCACGCTGACTCTCCAATGTACACCAGTGTGGCGAGAAAACCCAGCGTTCATCTACTCTAGCACACAGTATCTATCAGATCCTCGGCATGGCGTTGGCCTCTTGATCAGCCACGGTTTTCTGGGTGTTACGTTCTTTTTATCTTGCCAAGATTTGTTTTACCTACACGTATACACAGATCAATTCTTCTTATTGAACGGTTGTGCTGCGTTATTTTCACTCTAAGATAGATCGGATCACTGTATTGGTTATTACTCGCTGTTGTGGTTCCTATTTCTTGTGGATGCTGTTATACATAGCACAGAGACATGTGTTTATCAGGCAGTATTATTCTGCTTTTTTAGTGTAATTCATTTCCGGTTCTAGGTTGTTTCGTTTGTGCTGGTTCTGGCGATCTAGGTGATGCTTCACTTTGGTGCAACGCATGTTATCTTTTGGTGCAAGCATACGAGGAGCACATGGAGCGAAGCGTAGTGCGACGAGCCCCGCGTAGCCGTGAGGGCCGTACGTTTTGTCGATGTCCGCAGCCGTATCGCGGGCTGAGACAAAACGTAAGGCAACCGAGCACGGCGTAAAGCCATTTG
>CAIJYR010000068.1 GCA_903824965.1 uncultured Thiotrichales bacterium | reverse complement strand
TGCGAAAGATTCCGCTCCGGTCGCCGCAAAGGTTGATCCGATCGTGCCGCCGCCAGCGAAAGATGCCGCTCCGGTCGCCGCGAAGGTCGAATCCATCGCGCCGCCTCCTGTGAAAGATTCCGCTCTGGTCGCCGCAAAGGTTGATCCGATCGCGTCGCCTTCCGTGAAAGATTCCGCTCCGGTCGCCGCAAAGGTTGATCCGATCGTGCCGCCTTCTGTGAAAGAACCTTTGCTGATTGTCGCTGCTGAACCGGAGACTGCAGCCTTCATTCCTCCGCGCAAAGAATCTTTTGTGAGTGCTGCGGAGAAAGAACGGATGCTGCGATCCATTCGTGATTCAGCCGCCAAGGAACTGGAAGACAAGCAAGCACTGCGTGCACGGTTAGAGCAAGTGGCTGCTACAAGACCAGCAGAGGTGACTCCAACAGCGGTGACTCCAGCAGAGGCAGTACCCGTCTCTGAAGTCGCAACATCCAACGTCATTACGACAGACAATAGTAAGGCAGAGGTTGTCGCCGTGGAAACCACGATCACGCAGGGGGAGAGTGCAGCAGCACCTATAGCAACGGTCGTACCCGGTCTGGAAGAGGTTGCCCATCCAGGCACGTTGGTGCCCCCACCGGCCCGTCCGACGCCCGCTTCTTTGCGTCATAAGACGGAGATGCGCTCTGCCACCCAAACCCGTATCAATGAGGCGTACCTGAGGCAGCTCAAGGGTGAGCAGCCACTCGTGGAGGTACCAGCAGCGGTACAAGCGTCGCTTCCGCCGCCTCGCCGTCCTAGTTCTCAGCAGCCACGGAATGCGGATGGTACGCGCACAGTGGCGGTTGAGTCGTTGGGAGAGGGCGTATTCAATGCGCTCGGCGATCTGGTAGGAGGGGTGGTGCAGGTTGGCCGTGTGTTGGGCCGTGGTGTAAAACAGGTCGTTGCCGTCGATCCGGTTTCCCATACCTCTGGGACAGCCCGTATGGCTGATAAAATGGCAAAAGGCATGCGCGGTGTAGTCAAGGGTGCCGGAGCCATTGTCAAGGGCAGTGGCAACATCGTGGTAGGGGCGGTTGGCGTGGTGACGTTGCCTGTGGTCGAGGCAGTGGGTGCCGTCATTCATTCCCTCCAGTCTTCGGGCCAGTCTTCGGGCAGTCCTGCAAAGACCCCTGAACAGCAGACGGCTGCGCCACAAGACACCCGTTCCGATAGTTAAGTGTATCTACGTAACCAGAAAAGGCCGCATTATGAATAAGATCAATATGGCTAGCCATTCGACTGCCCCGCTCTTGCTCGGAATTGACTTGGGGACTTCTCGAACCATGGTGATGTCGAATCGGGGCGCACGCGCAGAAGTGCGTTCCGTAGTGGGCTATCCCAAAGACATCATCGGTGTAAAACTGATGAGCAACTCGTACATGATCGGCGAGGATGCCTTAAAGCGCCATTCCTACCTGGATATCCAATATCCATTGGAGGATGGTGTACTCAAGGAAGCCAATGATCAAGCAACGGACGCTGCCACCCTCCTGATTCAACATGTGATTGCGCTTGCGAATCCACAACCCAATGACAAAATCTATGGGGTGTTGGGTGTACCGGCCCGCGCTTCCATGTTCAACAAAACCCAACTGTTGCGCATCACAGAACAGTTGTTAGACTTTTCGATGGTAGTCTCTGAACCCTTCATGGCAGCATACGAAATCGGTGCGTTGAACAATGCCATTATTGTAGACATTGGTGGAGGTACCACGGACATTTGTGCCATGCGGGGCACCATCCCAAGCGGAGAGGAACAGGTCACGGTGTTGAAAGCGGGTAATTATATTGATCTGGTACTAGAAAACCTGATCAAGGAAAGTTACCCAAATGTACAGATGACCGCCAATCTTGCCCGCAAGATCAAGGAGCAACACGCATTCGTGGGTGACACGAAAGAAGCGAAGATGGTCAATATGCGCGTCGCAGGGAAACCAGCGACCCTGGACTTGACGAAAGAGATCAAAACCGCATGCGAAACGGTCGTTTCTGAAATCGTTGAGAACCTGCAAAGCCTCATCATGGTCTTTGATCCAGAAGATCAGGAAGAAGCCTTGCAGAATATTTATCTGACCGGCGGTGGTTCTCGTATTCGTGGCCTGGATGTGGTGCTCGCTGCTCGCATGAAAGAATACGGCACAGTCGTTGTACGCCAGGTTCCTGATCCCGATTTCTGTGGTGTAGCAGGAGCCCTCAAGTTGGCCACAGAACTGCCGCCACAATATTGGGAACAAGTGGGTCAGGTAATCAACAAAGCAACCAAATCATAACCTAATAAGAGAGATCGCAATGAGTCAAACGCAGATGGTGCAAGTCCAATCCGGTTTATCCTCCAAAATATTGGCCTGTATGAGCTATCTTGGGATTCTGGCACTGGTTCCCCTGGTGCTGAACCGTGATGATGACTATATCCGTTTCCACGCCCGCCAAGGAATCGTGCTTTGGATGTGGGAAGTATTGGCGATTTATGCACTGGTGATCCCGGGTGGGCGCCTGTTCTTTAGTTTGTCTACGTTTTTGTGCTTTGCCTTTTCTGTGATTGGCGTAATTGCTGTCCTGTTGGGCAGGGCCTGGAAGTTTCCCGTGGTCGGTACGTGGGCTGAGTCCCTGTAAGGAATGGCGATGGATTCACCGATTCCGCGTCGGTCATCGATCGTGAGGCAGGTAGTAGCGCGTCCCTACAGTGCGATGGTGGGTGCGATGCTACTGCTGATCTTTTCCTCGCAGAACATGCATGAAGTGGAAATAAGCCTGATTTTCGGAGCACCTGCCAAAATGCCGCTCATTTTGGTGGTGGCGGGTGCGTTTGTCTGCGGTTTTGGTGTGGCCTTCTTGGTCATGCGTAGAAAGCGGAATCGCGCTACAGCGCGTTCCTCAACGGATCGAGAACTGGAGTAGCGGGCGTACCATGAACTATTCCAAGTGTGTCGTGTGTTATCGCGCAGTGGGCTGGATTGGCTTGGCTGCCAACCTTGCGCTGTCCGTCCTGAAACTCGTCGTTGGGGTAGTCTCTGGATCCCATGCATTGGTGGTAGACGCCTTATATTCAGGAAAAGATGTCGTCACCTCTCTGTTGATCATTTTGGGGTTGAAACTGGCGCGGCAGCCCATTGATGATGAACATCAGTTTGGACATGGCAAGGCCGAGTTTTTGTTCTCCGTGGTCATCGGCCTTGCCTTGATCATCACCACTGTGCTGATCTTGTATTTTGAGGCAGGAAAACTGATTCAAGGCATCCACCAGGCACCGCATTTGATTGCCTTGTGGACGGCTATTTTTGCGGTGGGTGCCAACATCCTTTTAACGATGTATACGCGCTGTGTGGCCTTTCAGATCAACAGTCCCATGGTTGCGGTACTCAGCAAGCATCAGAAATCGGATGCGATTGCTTCGGTAGCGGTTGCGTGCGGTATTATCGGTTCGCATTATCTTGGGATGCCGTGGTTGGATACATTGGTTGCTGTTGGGGAGTGTATTGACCTGGGGTATATGGGAGGCGAGGTTTTTGTCCACGCGATACGCGGACTGATGGACGTTTCTGCTCCCCAAGAAGTTGTGGCGATGATCCGAGATCGTGCCGCGATCATTCAGGGTGTGCAGAAAGTAGAAGTTGTGCAGACCCGGCGGGTTGGACAGGAAATCTGGGTCTCTGTCTTGATCGGCGTTGACCCCGATCTGACCATACAGGAGGCAAGAAAAATTAGCGTCCTGGTCGAGCGTGCCTTGCATGAATCCATTCCGCACATCGGGGAAGCCCATGTCCGCTTCCAGTCTGTGAGTGGTTCTTTGCCGGAATTGGACTATCTCTTGCGAAAAGGGCTGGGGGCCTATCCCTAGGATGCTGATCCCTCTGTTGAGCGTGGGTCTGTTTGCGCTGGTCTTCCTCCTCGTGGAAACCGAGAAGGTCGATCGCAATTACGCAACGGTATCGGGTGCGGCATTGATGTTGTTGCTCGGTGGTCTGTTTGGGTTTTATACGCCGCGTGAAGCCTTACATGCCATTTATTTCGACACCTTGGCGTTGATTTTTGGAATGTCCTTGATTGTGCATTTGTTGATCCGTTCGGGACTGTTCAAAATCCTTGCCAGACGGGTCGCTGGTTATTCTCGTGGCAATGCCCAATTGGTTTTGGTGTTGCTGATTTTGATCAGCTATGGTCTTTCGTTGGTCGTGGGCAACCTGGCGACGATGGTGATCTTGTTGCCGCTGACGTTGGCGTTGTGCGGTGCAGTGGGATTAGTGCCTGTCCCTGTGGTCATTGCCGAGTTGATCGCCTCGAACTTGGGCGGTGCTTCGACCTTGATCGGCGATTTTCCCAACATGGTGATCGGTGCAGCGGGCCATCTGCACTTTGATGATTTTATCGGCGGCATGATGGTGCCGTGCTTGTGGATGCTGGCCATGCTGCTCGTCTATTGCAGCGCACGGATGGTGCGCATAGAGGCCATCGAACCCTTGGAGTCTGCGGAGTCTGTGAAGTCCGTGGAGTTCTTGTACATGGAAACCCCTACCCTCGATCGTTCTCTCGCACGCATGGGGCTTGGCATTCTGGGGGTGACGTTGTTGGCGTTGGTCTTTGCCCAGCCATTGGGTCTTCAACC
>CAIJYR010000067.1 GCA_903824965.1 uncultured Thiotrichales bacterium | reverse complement strand
TCACGATGGCGTTGGATCGTGTCGGTGGTGTTGATTACCTCGCTAGACAAGCCGAGGCCAACCCCGTAGCGTTTCTGGGACTCATTGGCAAGATCATTCCGAAAAATGACGAAAGCAAGAGTCCGTCTGGTGTCAGTATCATATACGCACTCCAATCGGACGCGAATCTGTGAAAAAGATCCGCTCAAGAGAAAGAGGCTTTTCCTCTTGAGCGCAGTCCGATTTTCTGGTAACTCGTGTGGTTATACCTCTGTTTGCACGGAAACCATGACCAAACCTGCTTTTGGAAACCATGACCAAACATCGGTATCTCTGGATGCCAGGGTGCGTACACCTCACCTACTTACAGGCTTCCATGCAGCAGCTAGTCTCTGCGCTTCGGCGATTTGAGAGGGGGCCATCATGCGTTCGAGTATATCCATTGCCTGTTTTGCCAACTCAGTGCCTTGGGAGGCAGCCAGCGACAACCACACCCCAACGCCTCTGCTACGTCCTTGGCGACGAACCAAACACCTCGGTTTTGTAACAGCGGGTTCCCGCCGTTACAAAATACTTGTGGCATGTCACAATGATGGGTATACTGTCGCATGTCACAACGAAGAGGTGCAGTATGACCACTAAGACCATTGCCTACCTGAGAGTGTCCACCGACAAGCAAGTGGACGCGGGGGTGTCACTCGAAGCCCAACAGGACAAGGCCAAAGCCTACGCAAGCCTGTATGACCTCACCCTTGTGGAAATCATTATCGATGCTGGCGAGAGTGCAAAGACCCTAGACCGTCCAGGACTTCAAAGGGCGCTTGCCATGCTGAAGAGCGGCAAGGCAGACGCGCTACTGGTGGTGAAATTGGATCGGCTGACCCGTAGCGTGGGGGACTTGGGGGCGCTGATTGAAACCTACTTTGCACCAGGCAAGGCCGCATTGATGAGCGTGTCCGAACAGATAGACACCCGATCCGCAGCGGGCAGGTTGGTGCTGAACATTCTGGCCAGCGTGTCCCAGTGGGAGCGCGAGACAATCGGGGAGCGTACCCGTGACGCCATGAGACACAAGCAAGCCCAAGGAGAATATATCGGCGGCCACGCACCCTACGGGTGCCGATTGGTGGACGGTGTTCTCATTTCTGAACCGACAGAGCAAGACGTGATCCGGCAAGCGAAAGAGCTACGGGACAGTGGTTTGTCCTTGGCGGCTGTGGCGAAGCGGTTGGACGATCGCGGAATCAGCGCACGGAACGGCAAGGCTTTCGTTGCGACGCAGATCCAGAGGCTTGTAGCATGAGCAAAGTCATAGACCTTCCACGGGCGAAAAGAGCACTAGCGGCGCTGGACAAGCTAGTGATCGACCACCCAGAACTGTGCCAAGGCGACGGGCCACGCTGGACAGACAACCTTGAAGAACTGGACAAACTGACTATGGGCACACCTACCAAAGAAAGAACAGCCGCGTACCGCCGTAGGTTGCGAGAAAAAGGCTACCGAACTATCACTGTGAACATGCAAGCCGAGGCCCATGAGCGTCTACTTAATCTGTCACAGCAGATGGGTATTGCTGGTGGTGATTTACTGACTATGGCCTTTGAGCAGTACGAGAAGAACAACACCAGAGGCGGCGATCATGCGTGATCCAAGGTGCGCGGCATGTGGCACGCAGGACGATCTCAAGTACCACCACTTAGTCCCACATGGTATGGGAGGGACGGACGACGAAACCAACCTACTTACCTTGTGCGAGGGCTGCCAGGCGAAAGCCAACGGTGCTTGGAGATACTCGGATCTGACACACACCGCCCTGGCACGGCATTCTTTTCTTCTGAGGGCAACATCGGAAGGGGTGATCTATGAGTAGACAAAGAAAAGTCAGGTTGTTACCAGGTACTTCACTGGATGACGTGCTGGCAATGCCAGGTGCAAAACGCAACCTGGTTAATCTCATGATGGGAAACGATCTTAATAGCCCACAGACTGGTACAACTACATACACCATTGCCAATATGTACACCATTGCCAATATGACGACTAGGCAGACAGTCACCCCTACAGATGTGAAGTACAGTATTGTCGATCATATCGTTGATGCAGCGTTAAAAAATAGGGAGTAGAATATACACATACCAAAAATAAAATGGGCAGTGGGAAGAACCCACCGCCCAAGTTTCCGCCAGTTACGGGAAAGAGTCGAAGCCTCGTGAACTTTGACTCTACCCGTACTGGCCCCCTAGTTCAATCCCTCTTATGGGAGGCCACGCCATGCAAGCAAACCAAGTGCTATTGAGCGACGTACCCCGATTCTTCGTTGCGAAATACGGGAAATCCCCTAGTTATTCAGCGGTTCATAAAGCTGTTCTGAACGGTCACGTACCCGCGCATAAGGAGGGCAAGCAGTGGATCGTTGACGTTGACGCCACCGCCGCGCACTTCGGTTTGACCCAACAGCAACCCATCTAGCAAGGACGCTATCACAATGAAAAACACCAACCAAGCCGCACCAGCGGAGACGCCACCCCTTGCCTTGCCCGTGGTGTCCGAAAACATCCCACCGGAGCTAAAAGCACTACCGCAGTGGGTTTTGTGGAAATACGTTTGGCGTGCAACAAAATGGACAAAACCACCGTACCAGCCTGACGGACAGTTTGCGAAGGTCAACGACCCCGCCACATGGACAACCTACGACGCAGCCATGCACTCCTACCAATCCAGTGGGTGGGACGGTATCGGTTCCGTTGTCACCGACCAAGACGGTTTTGCAGGTATCGACTTGGACAAGTGCCTTGACGAGAACGGAACGCCCGAACCGTGGGCGCAGAAGATTGTTGACGCCATACCAAGCTACTGGGAAGTTTCACCAAGCGGGAGGGGCCTACGAGCCTGGTGCCAGGGCAAGCTTCCACAGGGGGGGCGGAAGCAAGTTCTTCAAGCTCTTTTGCAGCATGAAACTTCACTTTGATGAGGCATATGGTGACACGATTTGTTCTACTTTCCATTGCAATTAATGCGCACAGATGTTTTGGGTACAAAGACTTTCGGAGTAAACGTATAGATGCATCCACAATCCCGTTCGTAGCTAAGCTTGTAACAACTTCTCGGCATGCTTCTGCAT
>CAIJYR010000066.1 GCA_903824965.1 uncultured Thiotrichales bacterium | reverse complement strand
GTCCATTTTACTTCCCCATCGGCAACCAATAGATTGATTACTATAAGGCTACATTAATCCATTACCTCTTGGAAGGATTCTGATGGTGGTCATAGGTGGCAACTTGGGTTAGATATTATGCGAGCGGTTGGAATCGAGACGCCCGACATATCCATCCTCTCGGATGAGTTCCTCGCGGAAGTGCGAGAAATGAAGACCAAGAACCTTGCACTTGAAGCACTCCACAAACTCATCAACGGTGAGATTCGATCGCAGGGAAAGAGGAATATCGTGCAATCGAAATCGTTCTCCGAGCGGGTGGAATCTGCCATTGCCCGCTATCATACCAACGCTCTCACCACCGTACAGGTATTGGAAGAACTCATCCAGCTTGCACAGGATATGCGTGCCTCTCGGCTACGCGGGCAGGAACAGGGTTTGAGCAACGACGAGATCGCCTTCTATGACGCACTGGCAGACAACCAGAGTGCCCGCGACATCATGGGTGAACCACAACTTCGACTGATAGCCTACGAATTAGTCACAAGCCTTCGTAGCAATATCACGATAGACTGGATGCACCGCGAACCAGCCCGTGCCCGTTTGCGTGTCTTGGTGAAGAAGATTCTTCGGAAGTACGGCTATCCTCCAGACCTCCAAGACTACGCTGTACAGACCGTGCTACAACAGGCAGAGACGCTATCGAATGAGTGGGCAGGCTAAACATCGCCATCCATTGCCACGCTGCGCACGTATGCACGAGCCGTAGGTAAGAAATTAGAAATACGATTCCGTTTGATCGAAACTCAAAGGATTTCATCTCGATCATGCTGTGATCGCTGTCCGTAGAGCAATTGCGTGATTTGTTCCGACACAAGCCCCATCATGAAGATGACAATGGACGTGGTGTACAACAATACGCCCATGTTGGTAAAACGATTCTGGGAAAGAAACGTGTGTAGATAATAGCCTGTCCCCAGCAGAAAAAGTGCAACGCTGACGGGAAGAAACACCCGCATGGGGGAATACAGCGTACCGATTTTAAAGATCACCAGCAGAAAGCGGATCGCGTCTTGGAATGGTTCGATGTGGCTTTGGCCGATGCGTGGATGTGCCGTGATGGGCACGTAGGCCACCGGATAGCCTGACCGAAAAAAGGCCATGGTGATGGTCGTTGGGTACGAAAAACCATTTGGCAAAAGATAGAGAAACTCCCGAAAGCGCGTCGTTCGCACCGCTCGAAAGCCAGAGGTCAGGTCTGGAATGGGATGACCCGTCATCCAACTGGCAAAACGGTTGTACACCGCATTGCCAAGACGTCGGCCCACACTGGCTTGCGAGGCACTCGAGCGTGCACCCACGGCCATATCGTATCCGGTGTCTAGGACTGCGAGGAGTCGAGCAATGTCAGCGACATCGTGTTGGCCATCGGCATCCATGAAAACAAGGCGCGTACCATGCGCTACTCGTGCCCCCGTTTTGATGGCCGCGCCATTGCCCATTGAATAGGGATGAGAAATCACCCGTACCCCGTGCACGACCGAAAGCGACACGGTATCGTCCGTCGAGGCATCGTCGACCACGATGATCTCGGCTGTGGGGTGTGCAGTACGGAGGGCGGGAAGCAGTGTGGCCAAGGATGCTGCTTCGTCGCGTGCGGGAAGCACAATGCTGTACGGGTGATCCTCTGAGGGCGAAAGCGACATGGCTAGGATTTGCCCAGTTTCTCGCTGGCTTTTACTTTTCTGAGAAAAGCCGCTGAGTCTTCCGCCACATCAGGGTTGTATCCCTTCCAATGGTAGGCATGACCAAAGACAAAATGGCAATTCCGCGCACCTCGCCTGCCATCTTCACACAGGGTAATCAAGTTGTCTTCTCGCAATTCTAGATCCGGATGGAGATGGAACGGCTTCTTGTGATGCACTTCCAGGTATTTGTCGCTGCCACAGGCGGCACAGACAGCGTGCTTGGAAAGGTATTTACGCCGCACGCTAGACCACTGTGCGGATCGATCATGATGACCCGGTTTTCTGATAAAGGTTCTACCCAACAGACGTCGCAAAAGTGCAAACATACTCGAAAAGGTTCTACCCAACAGACGGCGCAAAAGTGCAAACATACTCGATCCTCGTGGTTGGCGTTATGGTTACATGCTGGATAGAAAGACATTAGAGACCAATAGAGTAGCAATCTCTGGGGGGGGACGCACAAACTTGGGTGCCCCTTTTTTAATAGCCTCTGCGGGCATACCGAAGACTACGCAACTTTCTTCATCCTGTGCGATGGTCAAAGCACCCCGATCCGTCAGGTGTTTGAGTTCATCGGCACCATCTTGGCCCATACCTGTCAAAAGGATAGCCACGGCCTTGCGTCCAGCGTATTCGAGCACGGATCGAAACAATACGCTGACCGAGGGCCGTGAACCATGACAGAGTGCACCACTGGTCGTGTGGAGTCGACCCAGCCGATCGATTTGCAGATGTCGGTCGTCGGGTGCCACATAGACATGACCTGGCAAAGGCATTTCTCCCTCCCGTGCCAGGTGTACTGGTAAAACCGTGGTGGAGGCAAGCCAATCGGCAAAACCCTCTGTAAATCCAACGGCGATGTGTTGCACCAGCAGAATGGGTACAGGAAAGGTGCGGGGCAGCCTGGAGAGAATTTGGAGGATCGCATCTGGCCCACCCGTCGAAGCGCCCAGCGCAACGATTGCCGTGGGATGGAGGGGATTGTGTTGTAGGACACTGTGTTGTAGCGGGAGCACAGGAGTGGCGGCTGAGGCATGGGCACGCCACCGTCGTACCACCTTGACCTCGGACATCAATTGGAGCGCATTGAGGATGGCCGCGCCTTCTGTTTCAGCCAACGGATCGGTTAATCCTGAGGGCTTTCTGAGCACTGCCAGTGCACCCGCTTCTAGGGCATACATAGCCGTGTGCACCTGCCCAAAGTGGATGCTGGCCGTACAGATCACAATGGGAATGGGATGAGAGGAGGACATAATGCGGCGCGTCACCTCCAACCCATCGAGCTTCGGCATGTGAATATCCATGAGGATGACGTCAGGCTGTTGCCGATGGATGCCTAGCAGGGCGGCTTCTCCGTCCAGTGCGGTCCCGATCACCTGAAAGCGTGAATCACTCGCAACAATGTAGACCAGATAATCTCGGATGACTCTAGAATCCTCTACAATAAATACTTTGATCATAGAAGCCTTTGAATGATCTCAAGCAAGTTCCCCTGATCAAAATCGCTCTTGACAATGTAGGCGTTTGCACCCACTTCGATACCATACTCACGATCTTTTTGCGATCCGAGGGCCGTGACCAAAATGACCGGTATTTCTCTCAGTTTTTGATCGGCGCGAATCCGAGAGGTCAGTTCAAAACCATTCATGCGCGGCATATCGACATCGGAGACCACGAGATCAAAAGATTCTGTTTTGAGCGTAGTGAGGGCATCTAGGCCATCGACGGTTGCCACCACGTGATAACCTGCCCCCTCCAGAATGGTTTTGACGAGGGTACGCGCCGTAATAGAATCTTCCGCCACCAACAAACGCCGCCGCGAGGTGGGTGCTGTTTCTGTACCGACCATGGTTTTCGGTGCACCGAGTCTTCCTGCCGATTCCAGCAAATCGAGGGCATTCAAGACGGGAATAATGGTGCCATTGGCCGAGAGAAAGGCACCATCGATGTTGCGTACCCGAAGGAGTTGTGAGCCGAGCGGTTTGACCATGATTTCTTGCTCGCCCAGCACTGCATCGACAAGAAGCGCGAGATCACGGTTGTTCATGCGGATCACGACGATCGGTCTTGTGGAGAGAGAGGAACGTATTTCTGGCCCGGAGACGGCCAGCACATCCCGCAAACGCGCCAACGCAACCGCACGACCACCCACCGCAATGGTTTGCCGATTCTCCACCGTTTTGACATCGCTTGGTTTGATGCGCATCACGCGTGCCACACTCGCACTCGGAATGGCAAAACGCTGTCCGGCCACTTCGACCAACACACCGCGAAAAGCAGCCCGCGACAAGGGAACCATCAAACGGAACGTGGTACCTACCCCAAGGGTAGAGGTCACGGAAACCGTTCCGCCGAGTTGTTCGACCTTTTCGCGCACAATGGCAAGACCCAAACCACGGCCAGAAAGATCCGTGATGATGGGGCTTGTGGTCAATCCAGAACGAAAGATCCATTCGATCGCTTCGAGATCGCTGAGACGATCGGCCTCTTCCGGTTTGAGGAGTCCTATGCGTAGGGCACTTTTTCTGATTTGCTGGACATCAATCCCACCACCATCATCGCTCAGGGTAAAGGCAACGCGATTCCCTGGGACGGGTGTTACCGTGATGGTGAGGGTCGCATGGGTCGGTTTTCCACAGGCTAGGCGGCGGTTTTGGGATTCAATGCCGTGATCGATGGCATTGCGTACCAAGTGGATCAGCGGGTCTTTGAGTTCTTCCAAGACCCTGCGATCGATCTCGATGTCCTCGCCACGGACAACGAGTTCAATGTCTTTGCTCTGTTCCCGAGCCAGATCACGCGCCAATTTCGGAACAACCCCCAGGAGGGTGGAACAGGGCAGCAAGAGCGCCTTCTTGGTATTGTCCAACAGATTGTTGGCGAGGGTACCGAGAGCGCGTGCCTCCTGTTGTGCCGATTTTGCGCAGTTGCGCAACGTATTTTCCAAGGCTTTGGTATAGAGCGTCTCTGATTCAATAAAGTCCTGGAGTGCACTTGTCCCTTTTTGGTCCTGGCCTTGAACGGTTTGCCGAAGATGGCTGATTTGCTGCACACGCCGTTGGTTCCAATGCGCCAATTCGTTCGCCAGTCGTTGGATGTCTGCGGCTTGTCCACTTGCCGATATTTTTGCACCCACCAGTTCTTCAGTGGTGAGCAAAATAGCGTGCAGTTTTCGCGTGGCGATGCGGACGGTTTCTGATTCCAAAGGGGGTGCGGGTGGTTCAGGACGTGCTGGTTCGGGGCTGGCGGACTTTGGCGGTTCTGGTACAGCAACGATCGTAGGTGCAGCCACGGGAATGACTGCTGGCGCGACAGTCGGTGTGATTGCTGGGAGCGCAATGGGTTCTACAGGATCGGCCTCTGGTTCTCCCCGCAAGAGACGATGCAATACCGCAACGACCTGTTTTTCCTGCTCGATACCCTCCTGCGAGGGTGCGGTCTCAGGATTTGCACACAATGCCGAGACCACATCGAGTACCGGATGAATGCCATCCAGCACCACGGTCGAGAGGGTGAGTTCTCGGGATTTGACCGCCGCAAAGAGGCTTTCCAGTTCTGCGCAGAGCATTTCCACATTCGGCAGATTTACCGAACGTGCCGCTCCCTTCAGGGAGTGTGCTTCGCGAAAAATGCGCTCAACAATGGGTACCTGTTCCCCTTCGTTCGCCCGTTCGATCGCCATGAGTCCAGCAGTCATGGCCTCAATGTGTTCGCGGGCTTCCTCTCGGAAGGTCTTGCGGAGTTCCGCCAGGAACGCCTCTTTCTTTTTATCCATAGGCTTTATCCATAGGAACGGCGCCGTTCAAGCAGTGCCTGCAACCGCTCGCTCAGTGTCTGCAGATTGTTTGCGGCAGAAGACAGTTGTCGAGTACCCGCCATGTTTTGCTGGGTGGATTGCCGAATATTGGCGAGTGCGAGGGCGATTTGATCCATCCCCACCAGTTGTTGTTGGCTGGAGGCAGCGATTTGGGTGGCGGTTTGTGTGGCGAGGCGGATACTGCCTGCCAAGGCTCGGATCGCATCGCCTGCTTCTGTGACCTGTTGGATACCGCTGGCCACAACTTCTGTGCCCTGTTCTGTGGCTTGTACGGTGGCACTGGTTGCCTTTTGGACTTCCATCAAAATCTTGCGTACTTGTACCGTGGCTTGACGAGATTGCAAGGCGAGGTTTCTGATCTCTTGTGAGAGGACGGTGAATCCCTTGCCATGTTCCCCTGCGCGGCTTGCTTCGATGGCTGCATTAACCGCCAAGAGGTTTGATTGCTCGGCGAGATCACTGACCGTTGCAATGATTTCGCTGATGAGTTGACCCTGTTCACTCAATCGGACAACCCGCTCGGCGATGGCGCCCGAGGAGCACATGGAGCGAAGCGTAGTGCGACGAGCCCCGCGTAGCCGTGAGGGCCGTACGTTTTGTCGATGTCCGCAGCCGTATCGCGGGCTGAGACAAAACGTAAGGCAACCGAGCACGGCGTAAAGCCATTTGT
>CAIJYR010000065.1 GCA_903824965.1 uncultured Thiotrichales bacterium | reverse complement strand
CGTTACCCCCGTATCGGGTGCAAGATAATCCGTCCCATCAGTGGCTGCGCTGATTGCGGTTCCGTTGCCTTTCAGGAGTCCGGTGATGGATGTTCCTAGCGTCAACGCAGGGGTTGCCCCGCCGCTGCTCGTGCCGGAGAAACCATTGGTAGAGACCACTGAGACAGCCGTAACTGTCCCACCAGGGTTGGGTGGTGTTGCCCACGTCCCATCGCCACGCCAGTAGCTTGTGTTCGTGGCTCCGCTGCCCCCGTTGAGGTTGGTTACGGGCAGGTTGCCGCTGACATCGGTACCTAGATCCACCGCCCCCCATGTCGGGAGTGTTGCGCTTCCGTGGAGAATCGTGTGGGCGGTACCGGACGTGAGCAACGCGCTCTGTGCAGAGGTCAGGTGGTAATACTGATCGGTGGTGCCGCCCTGTAAGCCCTGTAAAGTATTGTGCTGTAGCGTGCCCGTGGAGGAAGCGGCCACAGAGGTCGAACTAGAGAATGGGCCAGCGATGTTCTGGGTACTGATGAGACGAACCCAAAAGAATACGGCGCCATTGATATCGAGCTGTAGGATCTTTCGGGAGGTTGCGCACTGGGTAATGGTGTCTGCATCGGTGGGCGCAAACGAGGCACTGGTTACGGAGGCCACATCACCAGACGCCCATGCGCCCATATGGGCATGGGTGAACTTGTAGTACGCGCTTTGGTACGAAACCACGTCGCCGACCGAGTAAGGTGTATTCGGAGAGAACGCCGTGACCGTTACCTGCCACACTTCGGCGTGGTCAATGCCCTGTGTAAAATCGGGCACCGTCCAGGTGAGGATGGCCATGGTTGGGGTGGTCGTTTTGACCGCCACCTGGGTTGGAGCGGGTGGAACGGCGGGTAGGTTGGTCGTGCTGCTCAACGGCGCGACGGTCTTGGACACAGGGTTGTAAAGAGACGCACCCTGTAATCCAATGACTCCGATACTGTGGAGAGCGCCCTTTGTGACAGCTTGATCGGCAATCGCGCCCTGACGACCTGCCAGCGTTTCCACGGCAATGCGCAGGGCATCGAGGATTTTGCGGACTTCTGGATCGGCAATGTTGTCAGTGGACGGAATTGAAAGGATGGTCACTGTCCTTCCTATTATGAAGTTGGGTTGCTGGGCATAAAAAAAGCCCCACGGCTTGCGGCGGTGGGGCTGGTTGTTGGTTATTGCCAACGACTATCAGATCGGGAGCATGTGCTGTGCGTCACCGCAGTCGAGGTCACTGGGGAGTGCTCGGAACCGGGATTTGAAGAGTCGGTTCTCGGCGGCGACGGCTTGATCGTGGTACTCGGTGGCGAACTTCTCGGCGTCTGCTATCAAACGCTTGGCGTCATCGAAGCGTGTGATGGCAATCTGAGCCGCGTTCACGGCTCGCAGTTCGCGTCGGAGCATTGCCCAGATTGCGTTGGCCGCGCTCCTCTCTCGATGGAATAGGCAGCTCACCCGATACACCAGGGTCTTGAGTTCAAAATACTGCGATGAGGTGATGTACTCTTCTGCGACCTCGTGCGGCTGGGGTGCGTTGGGATGCACGTACCTCCCCGTCTTGCGGATCGATGGCAGCACCTCGGACGTGACCCACTTTTTGAACGCCTTCGCGCTGGGCTTGCGGCAACCCAGCACCAACGAGTACATCCCAGATTCGTTGATGATGTTCAGTAAGTTATTGACGCTGGTACCCTCATTTGAAATGAGGGTAGCAGAATCATAGGTTTGCTTCTCATCGTCATCGAGACGGGTAAGTGCCTGAGAAACATTCCCGATCTCAAGAGCTGCACAGACATCGGTGGCGACAAACCACGGATCGCCATTGATGACGACGACACGGACTTTGTGGGCATTCGCGAACGAGAAAACAGCGGGTACAGCGGGGGTTTGAGTCGTCATTGGGACGCTCCTAGTAGGTTTCTGAATAGGACAACTGCCGAAGAAGGGCAGTACCTGGGGGCTTCAGACCGCTACTAGACGGCGGGCATATTCAACATATTAGCCGCACCCCCAGGTACCGCTACCTGTGAGCAAACAACACGCAAACCGTAAAGGCCATAAAAACCGCAACTCTCGTGGCGGGGCACCGCTAGTAGGTGTGTCTGAAGCACCTACCGGAAGACTGGCACAGGGTGGCGCAGGTTGTCAAGAGTGGCTATGATGGAAGCTCACAAGAGGAGCAACTACCGTGGCCAGCATCACCTTTGACACGTTGAAGTTCGTTGAGCGTTTGACCGCAGCAGGTGTGCCAGAGGCGCACGCCAAGGCGGAGGCTGCTGCGTTCCGAGACATCATTTCTGAATCGCTGGACAACACGATCGCTACCAAGAACGATGTGCTGTCGGTGAAGGCCGAGTTGAAGGCCGACATCGCACGCCTAGAGAATGCCATTGAGAAGATGGAGATGCGAATGACCATCAAGCTGGGGGGCTTCCTTGCGGCGGCGGTTGGGGTTCTCATTGCCGTCCTACGGGTACATTCGTAGGCACACATCACAGCGACCTCATGGAGTCAGAGACGACAAGTTCGAGGAGATGGCAGTTGCCCATCACCTTCACAGACCATTGCTTGGCGCGTGGGAGTGTTGGGAGCCAGCGTGCATCGCCGGATGTGATGGCATCACAGAAATAGAGATTGCCATCGCCGTAGAGGGACATTACAACCGTACCAGTATTGCCGTCTGTGGTGAGCCGATAGACGCACGGCATAACGGGAGCTGGGGAAACGTAGGTCTTGGTCTGGTAGGCATAGTTTCTGGGGGAACCTTTTGCCCACGGGAAGATTTGCCCGTTGATGGATAGGTAGAGCGTATCGGACAACAAATCTACGAAAAGGCCATTGATCACGTCGTGTGCTTCGGTCAATTCGTGGGTACCGCTTTCCGATCGGAGTATCTTGAGTCCTGATGCTGTGAAAACAAACAGCTTGTTGTCGCTCCATGCGAGTTGCATTGTGGAGGGGTCGAGTGCTTGCCATTGCTCTTTGGTGTAAAGCTGTTCGGTGAGGACGCGACCGCCAGGGGACTCGACGAGGCCGACGGGTGTGGCATAGACGACCGATGCGCCTGTTTCTGCGATGGCACGTTTTGCGGTACCGGAATGGGCGTTGTTGACTTTGCTGACGCTGAGTGACAGGGGCGAATTGCCGGAGATCACCACGGGGTTGCCTTCTGTGACCACGACAATGCTCTGGCCGACAATGCCGATGCAGACCACGTTGTAATCGCATTGGATGCTGTAGTCCGGCCATGCGTGGGGTTGGTAGGGTTCGGAGAAATAGACGATGTTCTTGGAGAACCCGACCAGGAAACCGCTGGGATGGTATTTTAGGCCAACCAAAGAATCTGGTGGAACGTCATACGCAGTGGTCGTGAGTACGCCTTGGCTTGCGATTGCGGCATCGGTAGCAGAGTCTGAATAGGTCAGGCCAGCGCCCACAACCCCCTCTCCAACGTAAGTAAGGGCGGTACCTGCGGTGCCGGAGACGGTGCGGTAGATGCGGAATCGATTAATCCCGTATCCATCGGGAGGTGCGGATGGAATCGTGACGGTGACACCCATCGAAGGATCTACCGTCAATTGCGCCGATAACGGTGACGGGGCACTCTCGTCGGTTCCAACGTCCGTTGAGTCTCCATTGAGGTCTGCCCAGTTGCGTACCCATGTATAGACGTACTCGCGGATAATCTGTTCTTGGATGAGCCGCGTGGTGTCGTAGGTGACAGCAAAGGTTGCAACGTGTGTTGTATTGTTGATGGTGAGTGCGGCGCTCAAGGTCACGCCGAGCAAGGCAGCGTCGGATTGTGGTTGTGCGAGCGAGGGGGAGGGAAGGAGTTGGCCGAAGTAAAAGCCATCGGCGTCGTAAATCTGGCACCACATCACGAACTGAGCACTGGAGGGTGCGGTGACGCGGGCGGGTATTGAGGTGAGTGTGAACGTAACACCGTCGGTGGTTGTCGGCGTAATGGTGGAATGGTCAGCGTCGTCGCGCACACCGCTGGTCTCTTCGTAGAACCAATGCCACTCGTAGGTGAAACGATTGGTGATTGCGAACGTTGCGCATGTTGGTTGGCCCGTTGGCGCAGGAACGCACAGATTGTATTCGTTGAAGGAAATCCCATCCCTGATTTTTGGCATCGTTCCGTCGGTGCGAATTGTGCGCCTTGGAGAGATGGGTGACTTGACGACATCAACCTCTGTGGCCCAATTCGCCCAGGTGGGCATTGCTGCGGTGCGATCCAGGTAGATGGAGGTGTTGCCTGTTCCGACGGAGGCACCGAGGTCGTTGATCGGCTTGATCAGACCTGAGCGCAAATCGACGTTGGTGGCCATAACCGCACCACCGGAGGGGAGCATCTTGTCATCGAGCCTGGGGACAATGCCACCATTGGGTGGGAGTTTGATCACTGCGCACCCGCCGATGATTGCGGTTGTGGCTGTGCGGGTGCTGCCATAGGGGGTGAGACCTCGCCCTCAGCGAGTTTGATGCTGGCTGCGTATTCTTGAAGGAAGGCGTTGGCGATGCCAGCCAGGGCGTAGTCGGATTGCTTCTGCATGGCGCGATGTGCCACGTAGAGCGAGAGCGCGGGGATGAACCGATCGGGCACCTGCAATGCGTCGGTGAGATTAGCGACGGGCAAGACCGCTTTGCGTCCCACGGCCTCGATCTGGACGCCATCGAGCACGCCGGGATTGACATAGAACGTGCGTTGGTCTTGGTTGGGATGGTAGAACGATTCTTCTACGGTGGTGGCGGTGTTCCCTGCGTCGGAGTACCAAGCATCGAACGTAAGCACTCCTGTTGCGTTCATTGTCACCCCAGCAGAAGCGGGTGGGTTGACGTAGAAGATGCGGGGGTCGGTATTGGGGTCGTAGAGATATTCGTCAATGCGGGTGCGGGGTGTGCGGGAGGCCCACTCTGGATCAGCGGCTGAGAGAATGCCCCCATCAATGAGCCTTGGGAACCGCACGGGGCCACCGAGCTTGACCAACGCCTCCCAGTGGGTGGGGATGGTTTGGAGCGCACCAGGTTGGAGCGTGAGCAATGCGGTGCGCTTGCGCACCTCTCCTGCGTTGGTGGTGCGAATGGTTGGGCCGTTGGTATTGCGAACCACACGCAGGAGCAGATCCCAGGTCGTGGGAATGCTCTGGCGTGGGCCGGATTGGAGTGTGAGCGTTGCGGTCTCGGAGAGTGCTGATGGGATGGCCTTGCCGATTTCCCGTTGGCCATCGACGACCCACAGGAACAATTCGGCGTCTGTCCAACGTCGAGAAGCGTCTGCAATGGCCGCTTCGTTGAGCAGGATGTGTGCCCGTGCATTGATGTCCGATACCGTTGTGCTCATGGTTATTCCTTCTCCATGAGCCTGTTACGCAATGCGTACCCTTCCAGCGACCAGATTTTATCCCGTGCATTCCTTCGCGCAATATCGCGACCAATCTGCTCGTCAAAGTTCGCTAATGAGACTGCGGCAGATTCCCCAGTGACGTAAAATCCGTTGCGTAGAGTCAACAGGCAAACGGTCATCGTTGTCCCTGGAAAGACGTGATACCGCTCACCGACAATTGCACCGTCAATGTCGGCGGGTGTGATACGCGGAGCATTGAGACCCTTCTCTTGCAACTTCTGTTCTAGCAAAGCCTCGTCCGTAGAGGGGACACTTCCGTCACGATTGTTCATTTATCTCTCCTATTTCTTGTTGGCCAGGTAATCTGCGATTCCCTGAATCACCCCTTGGAGGACGCCGTTGTAGGTACCAGGGACAAACGGCAATACCTCGGTGGTAATGAGGTACACGATAAGGCCGCTAATGACAGCAGGGTTTTCGCTCAAAAAAGAAAGGATGAGGTCTTGCATGGTGTTCTCCAATTTTCCCTCTCCATCCAGGCAGAGAGAGGCAGGTGTGAAGTTGCATTTAGTAAAGACAGTCAGGGGTAAGATTGAGATTTTGCGAAGCATACATGCGAACCGCCAAATCTCTGGCGCGATAGAGACCTGCTTTGTACAACCGAGGAGCACATGGAGCGAAGCGTAGTGCGACGAGCCCCGCGTAGCCGTGAGGGCCGTACGTTTTGTCGATGTCCGCAGCCGTATCGCGGGCTGAGACAAAACGTAAGGCAACCGAGCACGGCGTAAAGCCATTTG
>CAIJYR010000064.1 GCA_903824965.1 uncultured Thiotrichales bacterium | reverse complement strand
CCCATCGGCAACCAATAGATTGATTACTATAAGGCTACATTAATCCATTACCTCTTGGAAGGATTCTGATGGTGGTCATAGGTGGCAACTTGGGTTATTCTATGTGAAAAAGTCACGCACCCCTAGGATCTATCCCCAGAACGTGATAGACACTATCCACAACGGGTAGAAATCCGTGGCATTCTTTGGGATGATGTCTGATCATACAAAAGAACAGTTGATAAGGTATTTTCGCAGTGCTACAAAGTAAGATCAGCGGAGAATGTCATGAATCGTTACGACCTGCATACCCATTCGACCGCTTCCGATGGCACCTTCTCTCCGAGTGCATTGGTACGTCGTGCACGAGAACGGGGCGTGGAGGTCATGGGGCTGACTGACCACGATTGTACGGATGGGATCGCAGAGGCAGAAACCGAGTCTGCCAAAATCGGCTTGACACTGATTCCAGGTGTAGAAATCTCTGCCACCTGGGAACAGGGCCAGCTCATCCACATTGTGGGATTGCGGATTGATCGAACCGATCCAGTGCTACAAGCTGGGTTGTTGCGGCTCTATGAACTACGCAATTGGCGTGCAGAGGAAATGGGACAACGTTTTGCGAACCACGGCATCCTAGGAACGCTAGAGGGGGCACGGGCGCTCGCAAAGGGTGCTATTGTTTCTCGTGTGCACTTTGCACGCTTTTTGGTGGCGAATGGACACAGTCGAGACATCAACGACGCATTCGACCGTTTTCTGGTGAAGGGCAAACCGGGCTTCGTGGATGAAGAATGGGCAACGCTCCGTGAGTGCATCGACTGGATACACAGTGCAGGGGGCCAGGCTGTGCTCGCCCATCCGTTGCGGTACTCACTTCCACCGGATCGATTGCGCCGACTCGTGGAGCACTTCCGCGACGCTGGCGGAGAAGGCATCGAAGTGACCCCAGGATCCTCTGCAGAGGGACAGACTTCGGCGCACTATGCATGCGAATTCAACCTTGTGGCTTCTATCGGTTCGGACTTCCATGGCCACGCCTCCTCAAACCTCAATGTAGGATTGCACGGAGAGCTTCCGAAGACGGTGCGACCGATCTGGGAAACCTGGTAAATGATTTTGCTACTCGTAGCCGAATTGCTTGAGTAGCTGATCATTGTTGGACCAACCTTCTCGAACGCGCACCCAGGTCTCCAGGAAAACCTTGCAACCCAGGGTGCGTTCTAGGTCTTCTCTGGCTTCTTGTCCGATGCACTTGAGCATTGCGCCGTTTTTGCCGATGACGATGGTTTTCTGGCCAGGGCGTTCGACCCAGATCACGATGCCGATTCGGGTGAGTCCCTTGCCCTCGACGAATTGCTCTACTTCGCAGCTGATCGCATAGGGCAATTCCGCCCCTAAGTGCCGAATCAGTTTTTCACGCACCCATTCAGCAGCCAGGAATCGCACATTCCGATCGGTTACTTGGTCTTCCGGGTATTGTGCCACGCCCTCCGGCAACAGTGGCACAATGACACGATCCAGGGTGTCGACCTTTTTACCGGACAAGGCAGACAACAGAACGATGTGTGCAAACTCGCGCCGTGTAGCAAGATGTTCGAGGTGGGGCAGTAGCGTTTTTTTGTCTTTGACGAGATCAATTTTGTTGATGACAAGAACAACAGGTATTTTGACTGAAGTGAGTCTTTGCAATACTCCTTCGTCTTCTTCTGTCCATTGGGTGCCGGAGACGACGAAAACCACCACATCGACCCCCTCCCCTAGCACCGAAGCGGCGGTACGATTGAGGTAGCGGCTCATGGCTTGTTTTCCCTCGCGGTGTAAACCGGGGGTGTCGATGTAGATGGTTTGGGATTCTGTAGTGGTACGAATGCCCAGGATTCGATGGCGAGTGGTCTGGGGGCGACGTGCGGTGATGGATACACGCTGTCCTACCAGACGATTGACGAGGGTTGATTTTCCCACATTGGGACGACCAACCACTGCCACGAAACCACAACGATGTATCATCAGTGTCTCCGAGTGGTTATCTTTCAGCTTGCCCCTCTCCTTTTAGGAGAGGGGTTGGGGAGAGGTAGGTTTCTGGGGTTGACTTTTTTGATTGATTTTGCTACTTAGGAAATTATAATTTAACCCAAGTTGCCACCTATCAGGCGACGAAGACCGCATAAGAAATATGATATTTCAGGCTGCGAATTGAAAGCTGTGAGCCAGGACAAACAGAAATGCTTTTAATTCAAAACCAGCACTGGTAACTG